>JAAOII010000181.1 GCA_015163845.1 Candidatus Portiera sp. | reverse complement strand
GTGCCTTTGGTTGTTTTGGTACTTATATTCCAGCAGAAAATTATTTCAGGGCTTACCGCTGGAGCAGTCAAAGGATAGAACATAAAAGGATAGAATATAACTATGGACAATTGGAAAAAAGAAGTCATCTATCAAATATACCCGCGGAGTTATGCTTCCGCATCGGGTAAAGCTATAGGAGATATTGCCGGTATAAATAGCAAGCTGGGTTATATCCAAGAACTGGGTATAGAGCGTATATGGTTGTCGCCTTTCTTTAAGTCACCTATGAAGGACTATGGTTATGATGTTGCCGACTATGTAAAAGTAGACGAGATGTTTGGTACTAATGAAGATTTGTTTAAGCTGGTCAAGGATAGTCGTAGCAAGGGGATGAATCTTATTATAGATCAGGTCTATAACCATACTTCAGATGAACATGAATGGTTTATTAATTCAGCCGCTGGTGGTGATAAAAAGGATTGGTATGTTTGGGCAGATGCCAAAGAAGATGGTAGCCCGCCGAATAACTGGTTATCTATATTTGGTGGCAGTGCTTGGCAATGGAACTCTCAGAGGCAGCAGTATTATCTGCATCAATTCTTGAAAGAACAGCCCGACTTAAATTTCAACAATGAGGAGGTAATCAATGCCATATTGGACGTTGCCGAGTATTGGTTGAGCAATGGCGTAAATGGCTTCCGCTTGGACACTGCTCATTGCTATACACAGGACAAGGACTTGCGTGATAACCCTCCTCTCAAAGATGCCAGATTCTTTGGCGAGAACTCAGTTAATCCATACTTTCGCCAAAACCATCTTTATGATGTTGATTATAAACGCAATGTCCCTTTCTTTGAGAAACTTAGAAAAATAACTGATAAGTATGAAGATACTTTTGTTGTCGGCGAGGTCGGTGGTAACGAGCAACTTGATTCTTTGTGTAGATACACGCAAAAAGGTAACCGCTTACATAGTGTGTATATCTTCTGCTTCTTAAGCGAATTTACTACAGATGACTTATATGAGGTATTTGAGTATTTGGATGAAAATCTTGAAGATGGCTATCCTTGCTGGGCACTCAGCAACCATGATGTTATGCGAGCTGCTAGCCGTGGTCAAGCTCCGCAGAACTTGCAAGATGATTATAATCGTTGTATGATGACTTTGTTGTTGTGCATGCGTGGAGTTCCTTGCATATATCAAGGAGAAGAGCTTGGTTTGCCTGAAGTAGATATTTCTTTTGATGAGCTGCAAGACCCTTATGGTAAAGAGTTCTGGCCAGAGTATAAAGGTAGAGATGGCTGTCGGACACCTATGCCTTGGAAGTCGGATATTGAATATGGTGGGTTTTCCACTGAGAAGCCCTGGTTGCCTGTTCCAGCAGAACATAAACAACTGGCTGTTGATCTACAGGAAAAAGACCCTACTTCTATGTTGTGGTTTACTCGAGGTATATTACAATGGCGTAAACAGCAGTCAGCTATATTGGATGGGGATATGCAATTGGTTAAGACGGAAGCATCAAATGTATTTGCTTTTATACGCCAAGCAGCAGAGCAGAGAATATTCTTTGCTTTCAACTATTCTGCAAAAGAGATTAGTATTGAATTGCCCCAAGCAGTAGGAGAGCAGATTGTCGTTAATGACTTTTTTGGCAAAAGTAGCCTCTCTGGAAATAAATTAAGCATGCCCCCCTATGGTGTGTTTATGTCCGCCGCCAAATAGTAGATAAATAATAGGCAAATAAGAGATACATAAAATGAGTAAATTAGAACTAAAAAATATTTGTAAAAGTTTTGGTAATACTGACATTATCAAAGATGTAAGTTTTCCCATAAACGACGGTGAGTTCATCGTTTTTGTTGGACCTTCTGGTTGTGGTAAGTCGACCTTATTGCGGTTGATATCTGGACTAGAGGATGTTACCTCAGGCGAGATAATAATGGAAGATAGAGTGGTCAATGATGTGCCTCCAGTGAAAAGAGACGTGGCGATGGTGTTCCAATCCTATGCCCTTTATCCACATATGAATACCTATGAGAATATGGCTTTTGGTTTACGTAACCTTAAGGTTAGTGAAGAAGAAATTAAACAACGAGTTACTGAAGCAGCTGAAATTTTACAAATACAACATCTGCTTGAATCAAAACCCAAAGATATGTCTGGTGGGCAAAGACAACGAGTTGCTATTGGCAGAACTATAGTGCGCGAGCCGAAAATGTTCTTGTTTGATGAACCACTTTCTAATCTTGATGCTGCACTTAGAGTGCAGATGAGAATAGAGATGACCCGCCTACATAAGCAACTAAAGACAACTATGATTTATGTTACCCATGATCAAGTAGAAGCAATGACTTTGGCTGACCGCATAGTAGTCCTCAATGCTGGCAAGGTTGAACAAATTGGTCCTCCACTAGAACTCTATGATAATCCTTGTAATAGTTTTGTTGCTGGGTTTATTGGCTCGCCTAGTATGAACTTTATTGGTGGCAAGGTACTTGATGCATCTGCTAAAAAAATTACAATGCAAATACAAGGGACAAATACTACTATAGAAATAAAACTTCATAAAGAATGCACGGGAAAAGTTAATCCAGGAGATGTTATAAAACTTGGTGTCAGACCAGAAAATGTAACCCTGAAACAAGAACATAAGGACTCCATTAAGATTGACGGTAAACTCATTGCTTTTGAAGAACTGGGCAATACCTCCTATGGCTATGTGTCCGTCACTTCGGATTGTGTTGTCACTTGTAGTGTCCATAATAATGGAGCGGGCTTTAATAAAAGCACTGAGAATGCTTCATTATATTTCCAAGCTAATTCTTGTTATATTTTTAATCAGCAGGGAGTAAATATCCTCTGTAAGAAATAAAATATTTAGTAGATAAGCATATGACACAGAACAAAATTCTTTGCTTTGGCGAGTTATTCGTTGATATGTTTGCTGACAGAGATCCTTCAGCAACCAATCAAAAGTTTTTTCAACATCCTGG
>JAAOII010000180.1 GCA_015163845.1 Candidatus Portiera sp. | reverse complement strand
TGAATGAGTGAGTCCTGGCCACATATAGAGAACGAAGCACATCTGCTCATTAAAGATAAGCCAGACATAGATGGGCTATTGGTCGGGGGGGCTTCTTTGAAAGCAGATTCTCTGCTACAAACTATGCAAATTACGCAAAACTTACAAAACATGCAAAACATGCAAAACTTAGTATGAGTGAGTCCTGGCCACATATAGAAGATTTAATCGGCAAGACCCCTTTAATTGCTCTACGTAAAATAAAAGCTGGCAATAATAATACTATTCTACTAAAGTTAGAAATGCAGAATCCCTCAGCATCAGTTAAGGCCAGAGCGGCATTTAATTTGATAGATGCTAGTGAGAAGTCAGGTGCATTAAAACCAGGTGATCGTTTAGTGGAAGCAACCAGTGGCAATACTGGTATTGCCATGGCGATGGTTGCCGCTATTAAAGGTTATAAGATGACATTAATTATGCCTAGCAATAGCACTCAAGAAAGGAAAGACCTCATGAGTGCTTATGGGGCAGAGTTGATAGAGGTTACCGAAGAAGAAGGTATGGAGGGAGCAAGAGATCTGGCGGAGGACATAGCGAAAGAACCTAATACTCTGAGGTTAAATCAATTTGCTAATCCCGCTAATCCAAATATTCACTATAAGACCACAGCCCCTGAAATATGGCAGCAGACGCAGGGTAAAATAACCCACTTTGTTAGTTCTATGGGCACCACTGGAACTATAGTCGGTTGCAGTCGTTTTTTCAAAGAGAAAAACTCTGAGATTAAGATTGTCGGTTTGCAGCCACAAGATAATGCAAGTATTCCAGGTATTAGAAAATGGCCAAAGGAATATGTTCCAGAGTTTTATACTGACGAATTCATAGATGAGATAGTAGAAATGGCAGAGTCGGAGGCGGTTGATATGACTAAACGCCTTGCGCGAGAAGAAGGTGTTCTCTGTGGTATTTCTTCCGGAGCGACAGTGAAAGCAGCTGTGGATCAAGCAGAGAAGACCAAGGACGCAGTGATAGTCGCCATTATTTGCGATACTGGCGAGAGATATATATCAACAGGAATTTTTCAAGATTGAAATTTAAAAAATTAATAATTTAACTTTAGAGGATAAATAAAATGACTATACTAAAAGATAAGAAGTTTTTAATTGTTGGCATAGCCAGCAAACTTTCCATAGCTACTGGAGTAGCTCGCTCCATGGCAAGAGATGGAGCAAACTTGGCATTTAGCTACCAAAACGAAAAATTGCAAAGCCGTGTTGAAGGCGTTGCTCAGGAATGTGGCTCTGGTGCTGACATGTGCTTCCCTTGCGATCTCGCTCATGATGATCAGATAGACGCTCTATTTGCTGAAATCAAGAAGCATTGGGGCAATATTGATGGCGTGATACATGCGGTCGGTTATGCGCCAAGAGAACAGCTTAATGGCGACTTTACTGATGTTACCACTCGCGATGGTTTTGCCATTGCTCATGATCTTAGCAGTTATAGCTTCATTGCTTTGGCAAAAAAAGCTAAACCGCTTCTTAATGATGGTGGTTCTCTAATAACTTTGACCTATCATGGATCACAGCAAACCCTACCAAACTATAATGTTATGGGCTTGGCTAAAGCTAGCTTAGAGGCAGCTACTAGATATTTAGCGGTATCCATGGGTAAACAAAACGTGAGAGTGAATGCTATTTCAGCTGGTCCAATTAAGACCTTAGCTGCATCTGGCATAAGTGATTTTCGTAAGATGCTTGAGTATAATAAAAATCGTGCACCACTTGCAAGAAATGTTACCATAGAGGAAGTTGGCGATACTGCTAGCTTCTTAAGTTCAGACAGAGCCAGTGGTATCAGCGGACAGGTTATCTATGTTGATGGTGGATTCTCAATAACTGCAATGAGCGACAGAGAAATGCTCCCCGCAACTTCAAACGATTAACCTCTATCTGCACTTATTAGGTTAGTAATCTAAATCTCTAAGGCATATAACCCTAGAGCATATTAAGGGTAGATTAAATAAAAAAGGCGAGTCCGCTATATTATAGGGCTCGCCTTTTTTTTATTTAGAATTATCTAAATGCTTACTTATGCCTTTTTCTTACCGAAGTATTCTTTAGACAAAGAAAAGATTATTGGGCTTAACACCAATAAAGCTATCAAGTTTGGAATAGCCATCATTGCGTTCAATGTATCGGCTAATAGCCATACAAAGTCCAAAGATAGGATTGTGCCACCAAAAGCAGCAGCTATCCATAAAAGACGATAAGCTAAAATAACTTTTACACCTAATAAGAACTCTATACATTTTTCGCCATAGAAACTCCAACCGAGAACTGTGGTGAAGGCAAATACTGCCAAGCATATAGCAATCACATGATTACCTATGCCGGAAACAAAGCCATCAAAAGCACCTGCAGTTAGAGGAGCACCATTAAGTTCTCCGCCAGACCACAAACCACTCATCACGATGATAAGACCAGTCATAGTACACACAATAATAGTGTCTATGAAAGTTCCAAGCATAGCAACGGTGCCTTGGCGAACAGGATTATCTGTCCGAGCAGCAGCATGAGCTATAGCAGCACTTCCAAGACCTGCTTCATTGGAGAATACTCCACGAGCAACGCCTTTGATTACCATACCTAAGAAACCACCAGCTGCGGCAGTTCCAGTGAAGGCCTGGCCAAAGATTTCGCCAAAAGCGGCAGGAACCTGATCCATATTCGTTATTATGATGAATAGAGCAGCTACAACATAAATTATAGCCATCAATGGGACCAAGCGACTAGCAACATCTGCTATACGTTTGATACCACCAAGGATAACAGCGGCAACTAAAACAGCCAATACAACACCTGTAACAACAGGAGGTACACTATAAGTAGATTCTAGAACTGATGCTATAGAATTGGTTTGAACTGTATTACCTATACCAAAAGCGGCAATAGCACCGAAAATGGCGAATAAGAAACCTAGCCAAACCCAGGATTTTCCCATACCATTTTTGATGAAATACATGGGGCCACCTACGTGATCACCATTTTCATCCACTTCACGATATTTAACCGCACATACTGCTTCGCCATATTTTGTTGCCATACCTAAAAGAGCGGTAACCCACATCCAAAATAAAGCACCGGGACCACCGACTGCTACAGCAGTAGCGACACCGGCAATATTACCTGTTCCAATAGTGGCGGACAATGCCGTCATCAATGCACTAAAAGGAGATATTTCACCTTCACCTTTTGTACCTTCTGCTTCATTTTTGCTGAAAAGCATTCTGAAGCCATAACCGAGCTTACGCCATGGCATAAAGCCAAGACCTACACTCAAATATAAACCGACTCCGACTATAAGAATGAGCATGGGATAGCCCCACACGATTCCATTAATCTGGCCGATAAAATTACTAATTGCTTCCATAAGTTTTTAACCTCTGGGTTGATATAAAAAAAATAGCCATACCCTAAGGCACTTATGCTATTAGGAATTATGAAAAAATACTTTTTTATAATTCTTATAAGTTATTATAAACCTTAAATATGGATTATGCGATATTTATTGCTTTTTTACCTATCTTGGCTTATTGGGGCGAAATCAGTTATTCTGGCAATTCAGTTCCGTCAAGTGCGTCCAGATTATCTAGGTCATCTAGTTCGTCCTCGATCTCTTCTAACTGAAAAGAATCCCAAACGACTTGACCATCTCTTACTTGATACTCACGATTTTGCAGATAAGCATCCCTAATAAAAGTATATCTGTCACCTATTACGATCCCTTCAATGCTCCTTAAGTTGTTGCGTGTATTAAGTAAGTTGACAACAAATAAACCCCACCTTTGGTCGCTATTAAGCTTTAAGAGAGATAACCGAGGAGCATAGAAGGTTTCCACAACAGTTGGGAATATATCTCGTGAGCTACTAGGACCCAGAAAAGGAACTTCCAGATATGGACCAGCTGAAACTCCCCAAGCACCTAAGGTCTGACCAAAGTCCTCACTGTGCCTTGGTAGTCCTATATAAGAGGCAACATCTATCAAGCCCAACAAACCAATTACACTATTAATGCTAACACGCGCTGCTCCCTGATAGAAACTCACCATTTTTAACTGCAATGCATCATTCAACATAATATAGGGTTCAGCTGTATTTCTAAAGAAGTTTGTCATCCCTGCTTGAATAAATGGCGGTGTAACAAAATCATAGCTCTTTGCCAGGGGCAATAATATATAACTATCTAGCCCAGTATTGAACTTATATACGCGACGATTACTTTTTTCATAAGGATCTGGGTTTACTTCTTCCGCCTCAGCAGCTATAGCTGGTGTAAGAAATATCATAGATATAAATCCTGATAACAGAATTACTTGTATTATTGATATATATTGTCTTAATTTCATTTGATAACTATCATATTTTACTAGCTTAATATATAATAGTCATATGAATATTAGTTTACGTTATGGTCAGCTAGCAGTTATCTGCTTAATGTTGACAGCATGTGTTACCTCAGTGAACAGAGTTGATCCTGATAGTGATATAGATATAAGTGGCAAATGGAATGATGTTGATTCGCGCAAAGTATCAGAAGGAATTGCTCAAGAATTATTTACTCAGCCATGGTATGCCCGTTATACTGCTGGAATAAAAGGAAGATTACCAGTTCTTATAATAGGACTTATCCGCAATAATAGTAACGAACACATTAATACAGAGACCTTTACCAAGGATATAGAAATTGCCATTATTAACTCTGGCAATTTGGATGTGGTTGCCTCATCTAATCAACAAGCCCTCTTGAGACAAGAAAGAAGCGGCCAAGATCAATATGCTAGTGAGGCAACTCGCAAGATTCTAAGAAACGAATTAGGAGCAGATGTGATTCTACTAGGTTCCATAAACTCTGTAGAAGATGTAGAAGGCAGACGTAGTGTGCGTTATTATCAAATAGATCTTGAGTTAATTGATATTGAAAGCAATCGTAAGCTTTGGATAGGTCAACAGGAAATCAAAAAGTTTGTCCAAAAGCCACGAGTTCGTCTGTAAACTATAGATTACTTCTTAGAAACATTAAATAGCGCTAGATGATCAAAGCGCAAAAACACTTGCCTAAGAGCTTGGCTCTTCTAAAATGGGGCTTAGTTCTTCTAACATGTTTGCTTGTTGGTTGCGCATCTACCCCTAAAAAAGGATACAAGAATTATTTGTACGAGGGGAATATTCCTGAGGCAGAAAATATACTGAATGGTATAAATGCCAACAATGATAAATTACTCAGAGAAGTACAACTAGCCAGCATTGCGCAACTAAAGAGTGACTTCAAGTCCAGTAACAATCACCTTGAGACAGGTAAAAAACTTGCTGAAGAACTTGCGGCTATTAGCGTAACTGAGACACTTGCGGCTATAAGTATTAACCAAAGAGTATCCAAGTTTAGCGGTAATCGGTTTGAACGCATTATGATCTACTTCAATAAAGCACTAAACTATATAGCAAGTAATGATGCTGCTGCTGCAAGAATTGAAATTAGTCAAGCAGAAATTCTAATGCAAGAATGGCGAATTGGTGTAGAGAGATTCCCTTTTATACCATTATTCTTGGCTCTAATATATGAGAAAATAGGAGATATTGAAAACTCATTAGTAGCTTATCGCAGAGCTGCTGCCGCCTATAAGAGCAGTGAATCCACTCCAGATATTCTCAAAAAGGGATACCTGCAATTGTTAGCAAAATATGGGCGTCAAAGCGAGCTAGCCCGGGCATCTCTCCAACTCAAAGCTAAAGTCGCAGCTAGTCCTAATAAGGCGTCTTTAATAATTGTAGTTCCTCGTGGATTTATGACCCCAATGGATTCCTTCACTGTCTATAATTTTCATCCAGAAATCAATAAGAACTTCTTAATTGCCTTACCTCTTTATAGCGAATACTCAGGGGTCAGGGCAGCTCCTCTTCTCAGTTTGAAACAGCAAGCAAAAGATAGTGCAAATGTTATTTTCGAGAATATGGTGAATGTTGAACTTGGGATGCGTGCCGCCTTGAAGCGGCAGATGCCAGCAATAACAACTTTAGCACTGGCAAGGGCAGTAGTTAAGAGTCAGCTTCAACAGCAGACCGCGGAAAATAGTGCCGCAAGTTTTCTTGTGTTCGTCTTTAATACCGTAACTGAAGTTGCAGATACGCGTAGCTGGGATACCCTGCCACAAGCATTCTACTTTAGTCGTCTTGAATTGGATCCAGGTAGCTACTCATTGAACTATGCTGATCGCGAACCAATGAATGTGTCTATAAAGAAAGGGGTAAATTTCCTGTTTCTACCCAATTATAGGTAATATCTATCAGGAAATTACTAGTTGGGAAGGTTTAGATTCCTATAACTAATTAGTGGCAAGCAAATTCAATCCACTAAAGTTTAATAGAATATAGCAGATTAAATTGTGATAGCTAAATGAGTTTATTTAGCGGGAGATTGTTCTGTATTTTTATCTTCGTCTGTAGCAGGGTCTGCCGCAGCTTTATCAGCAACTGGAGGAGGTGACTTTGCAGTAACCTTAGTTGATTTAACCTCTTTACTGCTAATATTCTTTGATTCCTTATTCTGGAGCTTTGCTTTATCTGGCCTGTTCCCTTGATCAGCATAATCATCTGGAGCTCCCATCAATCTAATCAATGCTAAGGGAGAATTATCACCAGCTCTTATGCCGGCCTTTAATATACTTAAATATCCTCCAGGACGATCCATGCAGACCTGTGCAGTAGTCGAGAAAAGTTTGCCAACCGCTTCTTTATTACCAAGTAGTGAAAATGCTCTTCTCCTTTTTGCAAGATTATCTACTTTAGCAAGAGTTATCAATGGCTCCACAAAACTTCTTAGCTCTTTTGCCTTAGGTAAAGTAGTGCGTATGGTCCCATATCTTATAACAGATATTGCCATGTTCCTCACCATCGCCTTGCGATGTGCTGAGGTGCGATTAAATTTTCTACCTTTCCTACGATGTCTCATCTTCTTCTCGGTTAGCTTCTACTTCTTCTTGGTTAGCTTCCTCTTCCTTTAACTCTAGGTCTTGCTCCATATCTTCTTCTGATTCTTCTTCCTCTTTTCTGATATGTTTTGGTGGCCAGTTATCAACTTGCATACCTAACGAAAGGTCCATCTCTTTAAGGATATCTTTTATCTCCTGC
>JAAOII010000179.1 GCA_015163845.1 Candidatus Portiera sp. | reverse complement strand
TTTGCGTAGCACCATGACCATCATAACTATAAATGCTTGGCTGAGTATCTTCTAAGTTACCTGCGTCTGAATCATTATAACCAGTCGCTATTACAGTGATATTTGCTATTTCAACATTATTAGTAGCAAGATTAATCCAGCTAATATTAAAAGTACCGCCAGCAGTATCAGCAATAATTGTGATGTCAGTTATATTCACCATAGGTGCTGGTTGCGGTGGTTGTGGGATTATCATTGGTGGTGCTTCAGATTGCACTCTACCAGTGAAGTTTCCTAGATTAGCTATCTCTGTGCCATTAGTTAATGTTGCGGAGAAAGTAAATGCATAAAACAGAGTGACGTCTAAGCCAGTGAATGTAACATTTTGCGTAGCACCATGACCATCATAACTATAAATGCTTGGCTGAGTATCTTCTAAGTTACCGGCGTCTGGATCATTATAACCAGTTGCTATGACAGTGATATTTGCAATTTCAACATTATTAGTGGCAAGGTTCGTCCAACTGATATTAAAAGCACCGCCAGCAGCATCAGCGATAATTGTGATGTCAGTTATATTCACCATAGGTGCTGGTTGCGGCAATGGGGGGATTATCATTGGTGGTGCTTCAGATTGCACTCTACCAGTGAAGTTTCCTAGGTTAGCAATTTCAGTGCCATTAGTTAATGTTGCGGAGAAAGTAAATTCATAGTATCGAGTGACGTCTAAGCCAGTGAATTGCACTTTTTGCGTGTCGCTATTAGAACTGTAGGCGATAGATTTAGGTACAGGATTACCCACTTGACTTCCATCTGTCAAATTATCATAACCAGTTGCTGTAACTATGATTGTTGCAATTTCAACATTATTAGTAGCAAGGTTCGTCCAACTTATGGTGAAAGCACCGCCAGCAGTATCTGGAATAACTGTGATGTCAGTTATATTCACCATAGGCACCTGTATAAATGCTAGATCTTCAGATAAGACCGCCCCATTGTCGCAAGAAACTATGAACAAGTATAGGGGAACAAGAAGTAAGAATCTTAACTTTGGTGCCAATTTAGTATTAGACATATTACCCCTATTATATATGAATAGATGCTTTAAGGCAACTAATTCAGTGATTCATATTGATTATAAATGCCTAGTAGAATTGAGATCAACTAAGATAACTCTGATAATTCTATAGCCCATAGAATATCCCCCGCTTGCACTACCCTATTAGATTGTTAAGTATGCCAGCCATAACTTGGGCAGCTATTTGTTAGGTTTATATGCTTATATATTTCCATAACTTGTGCATTCTTGCCATGCTGTATGCTAGCCCCTCTTAGATTTACTCTGTGCTTGCTCGCCAGTTTGCTTCGACATATCCCCCGCTTAAACTATTAGTTCTGCTGCCGATAAAGTTGGCTTAGCGGGTGAATAAACCTTGTAGACCAAGGTTATTAGCGGCATTTACTCGGGCTTTTAAGTCATCTAGGTTAACTGTGGCATTGGTGAAAAGCTGATCAAATACCTGTCTGGTTGTTTCATAGCCATTAGGACCGCCTCTGGCTCCACGTAGAAACTCAGTGAGAACCTCAGTATTTTTGAAGTTATTTGATATATCTATAGCACTATCTCTGGAACTCCTAACATCCATCTCACCATGGTATATGAGCCCTTGGCTTATAGCTAAATTAGCGCCCTTAGGAGCTGTTAATTTAGCTAATTTGCTTTTCACATTAGTATTTCCACATATATCATATAATTGTCTATGTTCTATGCGGAATCCATATCTCCATTCCGGCGTATTAGTATATATAGATTTTGCTCCTGCCACACCAAATGATACTTTGTTATCTGGATCATTTTCCCTGTTTAGGTAGGCACTGCAAAGATAAGCTATGCGGCTTACCCATTTCCGTCTGAGTGAGTTTGCTTTTTCTGGAGTAATCTCTCCTGCAGTTACTCCTGCAGAAATTGTGGTTAATAAGTCATCAAAATCTATAAAATTAGTAGCATAGCCCTCTTGTTCCAGCAAAGGTGTCAGACCTTCAATAACTTGTGCTGGTGCGTTTAATCTATCTGCTGCTGGTAATAATGGAGTTGGATCAATGCTTGTGGCTGTTACCTGGTTAATTATTGGCTTCATTTCCATATTTTGCTCATCTGTCCACCTAGTAAAGAGAGATTCAAAAATATCAGGTCGTATCGTCGTAAAGATTGCCCTATTTCTTATCATTTGATCTAACAGTTGTATTATCGGCTCAATTAAACTGATTTTTTCGCCTGATCTTTCCCAAGCCATGTCCCAAATACTAAACAAAGTAGAACTTACTATTACCTTATGAATCACAGGGACAAAAGGGAGATTAAATCGTGCATAAGAGATACTACCAGCAGCTCTATTACCAGAGAATGCAGCAAACCAATCAGGTAGAAAAAACAAGCCATCATTAACATAGTTGTTTCTACAAAGAATAACTAGATTACTACTGCATCCTGCAAATATCCTCGCATACCTATTACTATTGATTGCAAAACCCTCTGATATGTATTTGCTAGTGGCACTTACTCCACTATCAACTACTAGGTAGTTAATGCTAAATGGATCAGATGATCCAGCAGTATCTCCAATGCTATTGCTAATAAGCAGCTCTGCCAGATAAGATACCACTGTGCCTCCATAGGATTTGGTAAAGATATTTGTCTTATTTAGGTATGCTCTGTCTGCAATGCCGAAATCAGTAGCAAAATTAGCAGTAGAAGTATCACCAATAGTAATCTCCTCATTACCTCTAAGTTTATCCATTACAGCAACAATATCAAGGGCGGTCTGGCTAGGATTATATTGGGCAAGTTTCTCAACACTTGGTAGGCATGAGGTAAAAGTTGCACTGTCATCACAGTTACCTAAACTATCAGCAGATGTTAAGCCACGATAACCCACCATTAGGATGAAGTTATGACCATAGAAGTCCTCATTAGGATTAATCTTCCCTGTATCAATCTGATCTTGAATAGATACCCCTGCTTCTGGCGGGATTATTATTAGGGGTTTAGGATCAGTGGCATTGTCGCTAAGGGTTTTAGTTTCATCATTCGAATAGATCCTTAATTCCACTTTTTCACCATCACTGTTTGTGTAATTGCCGGTAAAAACATCATACATAACATTATTCCCGCCATCATCCACCTCTATGGCGTCCATTTTTTGTAGGGTTATAGTATCATCAGGAGTAGTATTGTCCACATACTCAAATCTGCCCGTCCTAGAAATATTACTTTCTAGCATTTTGTTATTGCTGTCAAGGGCAGTAAAACTGAACTCATAATGGTGAGTTGGATTGATTATAGATGCCCCTGCTATGGAAATTCTCCTAAGTTGTCCTCTATCTACAGCGGGCCTATAAAAGAGGGTAAAACTACCAGTTAAGGGAGATGCAGGTAGAATACGTGTTTTACTTGTTGCATTTGCGTAGGCATACACTTCAATCTGATATCCAGTTATCTCTACTGAGTTTGTTGCTAAAGGTCTATATTCTATAGAATATAGATTTGGCCTCACAGGTATTACAACTACATCAGTGAAACCAACACTTAGCTCAAACTTACGTCTCTCAGTCATATTAGCAATATTGGGAATACTACGCGAACCAACAGTTGCATCAAGGGAAAAAGCATAATATTTATCTTTATCAAGTCCGATACTAACATTATGACTTTCTTTCGCACCATTACCACTATAGTCTACAGACATGGGTATCATGCGTTCTCTAGTTGAATCGGGAAGATTATCGGCATATTCATGAGCGACAACAGTAATGCCAGTAATGGTTTCCGAAGGACTGTAGGGATTAGTCCAACTAACATTAAAGTCACCAGATATCTGTGGCACTATACTAAGGTCATTTATAACACCAACACCAACTCCCAAAACGCTTTGGAATCTTTGCCTTTTTTCAATATTCCCTACAGGAAATACTAGCCCGGTGGTAACAACAGCAAAAAAGTCAAAGGCATAAAACAATTCGGGATCCAAACCGCCTAGTGCTGGGATGCTCTGACCGACAATACGACGTTTATCCGGATCAATATTATCCGCATCACTATCTCCAGTATACTCCCGATTTACAGTGGTATTACTCACTAGAACACCTCCAGAAGTAGGCAAGTCATATCCTTTAGCTATAATTCTAATAAAATTTATTGGGGTATTTGGGTTAGAAGGATTATTCCAATTAACATTAAAAACTCCTTCCCCTCTTGGAAATGCAGAGGGGAATCCTAACTCCCCATTTAATGCATATTTATATCTATTGTCTGGTGCTGGTGGTCCATCATAAATATCTACAGGCATTTCACTGTTTGGAATATTGTCGATACTTAAGTTAGCTATAAAATCAAATTCGTAAGCCAATGTTCTATTCAAGACAATCAAATAATTAAATTCGTTAGATTTAGCCGGGGTAATTGGGTTAGTATCAAGGTCAGCCGGGGTATATGTAGTATTACGTGTGACAATTTTGTCAACAGGATTACCCTCACTATCATACGGGGTTGCAATAATATCTATATTATTGATAGTTACTCCTGGCGGTACTGAAGGATAACTCCAATTCATCAAAAACAACCCAGTTGAAAAAGTTCTTACTTCCAGACTAGGAATCTTACCGTCAAACTTATAGCCCACCCTCTTAGTGCGTGGATGTATCTCTGGGATCACTGTGCCATTGAAAAGCACGGCAGCAAAATCAAAGTCATAATAGGATACTGAGTTCAAGCCGCTTACGCTTAGCTGCACATCTTGGAATCCATTATTCCCGCCATAAGTAATGTTCATAGGAGTGTTACTAGTTGCGTCAGTATTAGGGTCAGCGTCAGCATATTCGTTTATAGTAATTCTAATACTCTTGATTGCATGGAGTGGGTTCACTGGATTATTCCATTCGATATTAAAATTGTTTAAAGATGGAGTTGATACATTCACGTCTGCCAGATTGTAGTTTGTAGGAATAAATTTTACTCTGGGTTCAGTGATTGAAGCTATATTTGTTTCCTCTTCGCCATCAACCAGTAGGGCTGTAAAATCAAACGTGTAATACAATGCTGGCTCCGAGATAGATAGAATTACACTTTGAAGCGAGCCATTATCACTATAACTATATGTAACAACACCATTCTCTACTGCGGTGTTACCAGTTTCATCATTATATCCTGTTGCCACAACTTTAATCCTATCAATTGCGGTTGGTGGTTTAGGTGGATTCACCCAGCTAATATTGAAACTATCTCCTCTTGATCCAAGACCATATGATATTGCCTTTGCATCTGTCAGATTGTAGTTTGTAGGAATAAATTTTACTCTGGGTGAGGTGATTGAAGCTATTAGTATTATTGTATCCCTAGGAAGCACGGTGCCAGCAGGAAGCACGGTGCCAGCAGGAAGCATGGTGCCAGCAGTAAGCACGGTGCCATCAGGAAGCGTGATGGTGCCAGCAGGAAGCATGGTGCCATTAAGAAGCACGGTGGCATCAGGAAGCACGGTGCCATCAGGAAGCGTGATGCCAGCAGTAAGCATGGTGCCAGCAGGAAGTATAGCAGTAAACTGAAATTCATAATAATGTTCTATGTTCAGGCCATCTAGTGTTGTAGATTGAGGCATACCAATATTACTACGAAGCACTCCTATATTTACTGTTTTCTCACTAAAACGGGTGCCACCAGTTTTATTAATATATGCTATTGCATCAATTGTAATAAAAGGAAATGCGAGTGTTAGGGATCTATCTGAATTCACCCAGCTAATATTGAAAGCACCGTCTGGTCCTGGACCATGTGGTGTTGCCATTGGGTTTGTCAGATTATAGGTTGGCTGAATAAATTTTACTCTGGGTGAGGTGATTGAAGCTATATTTGAGATCACATCGTTATTATCAAGCACGGCAGAAAAATTAAACTCGTAATACAATGATGGATCCGTGACATTTAGCATTATATCTTGAGGGTTGCCGTCACCATCATAACTATCGGTATCCATCATGACCACACTATCCAATACTTTGGTGCCACCAGTTGTAGCATTATATCCGGTTGCTGTAACTTTAATATTCGCAATTGCGGGTGTTCCGGGGGTTCTAGCCGGATTCACCCAGCTAATATTGAAAGCACCGTCTGGTCCTGCACCAACTGATTTTGCATTTGCATCTGTCAGATTGTAGTTTGGAGGAATAAATTTTACTCTGGGTTCAGTGATTGAAGCTATATTTTCTATATCTGAACTAGCATCAAACACGGCAGAAAAACTAAACTCGTAATACAAATCTGTATTCGCGATAGGTAGAATTACACTTTGAAGCGAGCCATTACCACTATAACCAACGGTTGTCACTGTAGCAACACCATCATCTACTGCGGTGCCATCAGCTTCATCATTATATCCAGTTGCTGTAACTCTAATCATATTAATTGCGGTTGGTGGTTTAGGTGGATTCACCCAGCTAATATTGAAAGCACCTGTTGGTCCTGCACCAACTGATTTTGCATTTGCATCTGTCAGATTGTAGTTTGAAGCAATAAATTTCACTCTGGGTGAGGTGATTGAAGCTATATTTGGTTCCGTTCCGCCACCAACAAGCACGGCAGAAAAACTAAACTCGTAATACAATGACAATGATCGATCCGTGACATTTAGTGTCACACTTTGAGGATTGCCGTCACCACTATAACTATCCATCACGACCACACTAATAGCTCCTGCGCTGCCAAGACCAGTTTCTGCATCATATCCTGTTGCTGTAACTGTAATATTCGCAATTGCGGGTGTTGGGGTTCTAGCCGGATTCATCCAGCTAATATTGAACGCATCTGGACCAGTTAGAACTGCCATTGGGTTTATCAGATTGTAGTTTGATTGTATTCTTCCGATGGAGGGTGCTATCATTCGTTCTGGGCTATTACTAAGCACGGCAGTGAAATTAAACTCATAATACAATGCTGAATTCAATGAGGTGAATTCTACATTCCCCCGCTGGCTGCTAGTTCCATAAGGAACTTTCATATTGGAATCGTGTATTACACTGTCACTAACATTTGTATCATATCCTTTCGCCCTAACTCTAATCATATCACCACTTGCTTCTGTTGGTGGATTAGTTGGATTATTCCATTCAATACCAAAAGTGCCTAGAGATGGAGTTGATACATTCACGTCTGTCAGATTGTAGGTTGGAGGAATAAATTTTACTCTGGGTGAGGTGATTGAAGCTATATTTGTTTCTATTTTGCCATCAACAAGCACAGCAGAAAAACTAAACTCGTAATACAATGGCAATGATCGATCATTGACATTTAGTGTCACACTTTGGGGGTTGCCATTACCACTATAACCATCGGTATCCATCACGACCACACTAATAGCTCCTGCGCTGCCAAGACCAGTTTCTGCATCATATCCTGTTGCTGTAACTTTAATATTCGCAATTGCGGGTGTTGGGGTTCTAGCCGGATTCATCCAGCTAAGAGTGAACGCATCTGAATCAGTTAGAACTGCCTTTGGCATTGTCAGATTGTAGTTTGATTGTATTCTTCCGGTGGAGGGTGCTATCATTCGTTCTGTGCTATTACTAAGCACGGCAGTGAAATCAAACTCGTAATACAATGCTGAATTCAATAAGGTGAATGTTACATTCCCCCGCTGGCTGCTAGTTCCATAAGGAACGCTTATATTGGAATCGTGCACTGCTTTGTCACTAACACTTGTAGTATATCCTTTCGCCCTAACTCTAATCATATAACCACTTGCATTTGTTGGTGGTCTCTCTGGATTCGTCCATGCAATATTAAAATTACCTAGAGATGGAGTTGATACATTCACGTCTGTCAGATTGTAGGTTGTGACAGCTTCAGTTGCTTCAAATTTTACTCTGTATGAGGTGATTGAAGCTATATTTGGTTCCGTTCCGCCACCAACAAACACGGCAGAAAAATTAAACTCGTAATACAATGACAATGATGGATCCTTGACAGTTAGTATCACACTTTGAAACGAGCCATTACCACTATAACTATCGGTTGTCACTGTGACCGTACTATTCGATGCTGGAGTGGTATCAGTTGTTGTATCATATCCTGTTGCTACAACTGTAATATTCGCAATTGCGGGTGTTTCGGGGGGTCTAGCCGGATTCATCCAGCTAATATTGAACGCATCTGTACCAGTTAGAACTGCCATTGGGTTTGTCAGATTGTAGTTTGATTGTATTCTTCCGATGGAGGGTGCTATCATTCGTTCTGGGCTATCACTAAGCACGGCAGTGAAATTAAACTCATAATACAATGCTGAATTCAATAAGGTGAATGTTACATTCCCCCGCTGGCTGCTATTTCCATAAGGAACGCTTATATTGGAATCGTGTATTACTTTGTCACTAACATTTGTAGCATATCCTGTTGCTGTAACTCTAATCATATCACCTTTTGGTGGATTAGTTGGATTATTCCATTCAATACCAAAAGTGCCTAGAGATGGAGTTGATACATTCACGCCTGTCAGGTTATAGTTTGAAGGAATAAATTTTACTCTGGATGAGGTGATTGAAGCTATATTTGAGATCACATCGTTATTATCAAGTATTGCGGTGAAATCAAACTCGTAATACAATGACAATGCTGGATCCGTGACATTTAGTATCACACTTTGAAACGAGCCATTACCACTATAACTATCTGTAACATCACCATTCCCTACTGCGGTGCCACCAGTTTCATTATCATATCCGGTTGCTGTAACTTTAATATTCGCAATTGCGGGTGTTGGTGGTCTAGCTGGATTCATCCAGCTAAGAGTGAACGCATTTGAACCAGTTAGAACTGCCATTGGGTTTGTCAGATTGTAGTTTGATTGTATTCTTCCGGTGGAGGGTGCTATATTTGAGATCACATCGTTATTATCAAGTACGGCAGTGAAATCAAACTCGTAATACAATGATGGATTCGGGAAGGTGAATGTTACATTCCCCCGCTGGCTGCTAGCTCCATAAGGAACGCTTATATTGGAATTGTACACTGCTTCGTTACTAACATTTGTAGCATATCCTGTTGCTGTAACTCTAATCATATCACCTTTTGGTGGATTAGTTGGATTATTCCATTCAATACCAAAAGTGCCTAGAGATGGAGTTGATACTTTCACGTTTGTCAGGTTGTAGGTTGTGACAGAGACAGTAGGTGTAGTAACAAATCTTAACCTTCCTAAGGTGGGACTTGCCATGACTTTGATCTCAACATCATTAACTATGGCAAAAAACTCAAACTCATAAAATAATGCAGCGTTTAATCCTGTTAAAGTTTCAGTTTGGCGCAGGTTGTCAGTCCCGTAATTAAAGGTCTCACTTGTAGCATCACCTACTGCGGTGCCAGTTTCTGCAGTATATCCTGTTGCCACAATTTTAATCATCTGGATTGGAAATGTTGGGCTCGCTGGATTCTGCCAGCCAAAAATGAATTCACCTGCCACAGTTGCGCTTCCAGTTACTTCTCTCAGATCGCCCATGAGGTCAAACCTATATCTTGTGCCTGAAGGGGTTCTACCAAGATCATATGAGCTGTAATCAACAAGAGTAGTAAAATGGAACTCATAGTGTAATTCACTATCTCGCCCTATAACAGTGGTAGCATTTACACCATAATTAAAAATGCTAGGACTCTCACTCACTGATTCTCCTCCAGTTGGATTGGCATAACCTTTTCTGTTAATGTATACTTGCCTAATGTCTAATGTTGGTGCACTTGGGTTAGTCCATGTTAGATCAAAAACACCACCTGGCTTAGCTGATGCCCTAATGGAATTAAACTTATTAGCATTTGGGTTAGCTAAGGTTTCTTGGGTATTGCGCGATCTTCTTGCATAAAATGCTATATTTTCTATTGTCGTGTCATCAGTAAGCACTGCATCAAAATAAAAGGCATAATATAGATTCCTATTAAGACCAGTGAACTCCACTTTTCTACTCTCTCCATCTCCATCTCCAGTGGCAGCGTCATTCTTATAAGGATAACTTTTGCTTGAGGTAGAACCAACTTCTTGTGATATATCGTCCCGGTCACTATAGCCCCTTGGTCTTATAGTAATGCTTTTAATGTTAAGTGCAGTGAAAGATGGGTTTTTCCACCAAATATTAAAAGATCCTGGGGCAATAGGCACAACCCGCGTGATAACAATATCAATACCCAAATATATAAATCTTCTGTCTGTGAAGCCAAGATCTTCCAGTCGCGTGCCATTTGTATGAGTGGCAGAAAAGTTAAAATCATAATATAGTTCTCTATTAAGGCCAGTGAATAGTTCAGATTGAGCTGATTCACCGGAATAGTCAAAAGTTTCTGATTTAGTATTTCTTAGGTCTTTATCAGTGCGACTAGCACTAGCATAGCCAGTAGCTGTGATAGTTATAGTATCAATGTTATTTAAGCTGGTGGGATTTCTCCATCTGAGGAAAAAAGATCCTGGTGCCAAACTATCCACTATTATGCTTGTGACCTTATCATTTCGGAATTTAACTCCGGGAGTGGTAGGACCGCCAATATTGGGATCTCCAGTAGGAGTTTTGGGACCAATGGGAGGAGTAGGTCCGCCAACATTAGGATTATCGGTAGGAGTTTTGGGATCAATGGAAGGAGTAGGTCCGCCAACATTAGGATTATCGGTAGGAGTACCAATAGGGTTATCGGTAGGAGTTTTGGGATCAATGGGAGGAGTAGGTCCGCCAATACTGGGAGTTTCGATAATAACAACAGGGTCTGTAGTATTATCAGTACTAAAATGAATAACTTCAAAGCTGTAGAAGGTATCAGGATCTAGGGCAGTGAATGTATAAGTTTGAGTAGCTCCATT
Organism: Candidatus Portiera sp.; assembly: GCA_015163845.1. Lineage (GTDB taxonomy): Bacteria > Pseudomonadota > Gammaproteobacteria > CBDBNL01 > JAAOII01 > JAAOII01. Next base: position 5,562 of record JAAOII010000179.1, on the reverse strand, counting down.
GGTCGTATAACTTATACCTTCTACAGTCAGATCATTCGATAGAGTATCATCATTTGCTGTAAATGTTTGAACACCTGAACTGTATACTTTAATTGTTATATTGTCTATGGGAAATTCAGGCATTGTAGGATTCATCCAACTGACAACAATGGTGTCCGTGCTTGTTGGAGCTTCAGTGGTTACAGTAACATCCGTAGCTTTATCATCATCAGGAACAATAGCACCAATATGAATAACTCGAAAGCTGTAGGAGGTATTAGGATCTAGGTCATTGAATGTATAAGTTTGAACAACTCCATTGCCTGTATAATTTGTAATACCGATATCTCTAATATCATTTGGTGTAGTATCATCATTTACCGTAAATCCTTCAGTAGTAGAGTTGTATAGGTTAATTGTTATACTGGTTATGGGTCTTGGAGGATTTTCAGGATTCGTCCAACTGACAACAATGGTGCGATTGTTTATTGGAGCTTTAGTTCTTACAGTAATATTTGTAGCGTCATTATCACCAGGAACGATGAGATCACCATCAATATCAACTGGACGAGTAGGAACAATAGGACTAATAGTAATAATTTCAAAGCTGTAGAACTTAGTTGAATTTAGGTCTCTAAATATCGACAATTGCTTATTTCCATTGCCAGTATAAGCGATATTATTTCTGGTCAGATTAGCTGATAGAGTTGTGGCATTTGCCATAAATGTTTTATTAGTTGAGCTGTATACTTTGATTTTTATACCAGTTATCTCCCTCGTAGGATTTTCAGGGTTAATCCAATTGATAACAATTGTTTGATTGTTTGTTGGAGCATCAGTGGTTAGAGTCACATTTATAGCTTTATCATTATTACCAGGATCAGTTATACCACTATCATCAGGAACAAAACTATCAACATGCCTTACAGCACTTTCAGCGATAACGTCAAATCTGTAGAACTTAGTTGAATTTAGGTCTTCAAACACCTCTATCTGCGTAGTTCCATCGCCAGCATAAGCGATATTATATCTAGTATCATCTGGAGTAGTAGTAGTCGTGTCTACCTGAAATATTTTATTAGTTGAACCATATGCTTTAATTGTTATACTGGTTATGGGCGACGGAGGGTTTTTGGGATTCATCCAACTGACGACAAAAGTCGTGGGAGAAACTGGGGTTACAGTTACATTTGTAGCTCCATTATTATCAGCAGGTATAAATACTAAAGGTCCTCCAGTGATGTTTGTGACATCTAGAGTAGGATCCAGTGGTCTGTCTGGTTTAACTGGGTTTATCACAGGTCCAACATTATCAGTAGTGACACCATCTGGAACGGCTGCAGGGTTCTCTACTATGACATCAAAAACAAATACATAATATAGGTCTGGATTTAGTCCGCCAAATATCTCTGTTTGCGTTTTATTATTTCCGCCATAGTCATAGGTCTTTGTTATAGTATTTCCATCAGGAGTTCCAATCCCATCCTCGTTATCATAGCCAGTTGCGGTTACCTTTATATCGGTGATGGGTTCAGGGGGATTTTCTGGATTAGTCCAAATAAGGGTTACATTTCCTTCTGGCGGAACTGGGGTGGCAGTTAGATCATCTACAGCATAAGGTGTATAATTAACTCTTATTATCGTTCTGATAGGCAGCAGATTATTTGAATTGGAGTCGGGCTGATTAGATACAGTAACGGGGGCAAGTATAAACTCATAAAATAAAGTTCCATCTATAACCGTGACTATTTCTGTTTGGGTCTCGCCATTGCCAGCATAGGGAACCAGCGGTGTATGATAGACACGTTCCCTAACCTCAGTAGCAGTAGCAGAAGCAAATCCTTCTCCTGTAATATTTATATCGGTGATATTTACGCCAGGGTTTTGCGGGTTGGTCCAAGTAACCGAGAATCGATTAGCATCCAATGGACTGACTCTCAAGTTTATTAGGTCTGGAGAGCCGAAAGGGTTCCGAACTCGCTTACCAAAACCATCTGCATAAATGATTTGTGTCTTAACAATTGTGCCATCTCTAAGTACTGCAGCCAGAACGAATTCATAAAACAAACTGCTGTCATCAATATCTATGTTTGTAACTTGGATGAGGTTGTTGCCAGTATAATTTTCATTTACCTCTACATTTTTTGCATTACTACCCTGTCCACCAAATATATCATAACCGCTTGCATTGACGCTGACTTTTGCGATGGCACGTGAGGGATTGGCGGGGTTAATCCAGGTTACCGTAAAGGTATCTTCATCTATAGCATAGTATCTTACATCTGTAAAAATTATCCCAGCGATCTCGGGTAAGAATATACCTTCCTCTAAGGGCGCAATATCTTCACAAGAAGTCATGGCGAAAGATATAAACACTAGCGCCAAAGATCTGGTGATATTTTTTATAGAAGGTCTTAAAAGATCTTTTGAAAAGACCTTTATAAGTGGTTTTATAAATTTGTTGATAATCATGTTGGGAGGTTTATTATGATAGAAGGTTATTCTAAATTTTTAATGAGGCGACTGCCATTTTCCAACTAACAGGTAATCTGGCAACACTAAATTATGTATGTCTACACTACACATAACTTACATTATACATTAAAAATATTAAGTTTGTTTAACTATTTAATTAATTATTGAAAACAGCATATTGTTGATAATATGCGGAATATTGCATTAAGCTACTTATATACGTATAGCTAGTATATATATCCAGGCCTATAGAGAGTTTCATCACTTTAAGGTTTTTAGCCAACCCGACTTAGTCGCTTCATAAGATCTGTAACATTCAACTGTTCTAACTTCTCCTGACTGGAGAATATATCAACCAATTGAACGACCTCTTCTGCAGTAAACTTACTTTTGAGTGAAGCAGCAAACTTGGCTTCCAGTAGAGGTATGCCCTCCTCACGACGGTTGCGATGACCCACTGGATATTCTATCTCCACTCTCTCAGTTTTGTCGCCATCACTAAAAAATACCTGCACGGCATTGCCGATACCTCTTTTATCTGCGGCGTGATAATTTTCAGTGAATGTTGGGTTCTCTTTTACCGTCATTTTATCACGCAAAGCATCTATGCGTGGATCAGCCGCCACATCATCTTCATAGTCCTCTGCAATTAGTCCTCCTTTGAGAAGTGCCACTGCTGTCATATATTGGATGCAGTGATCGCGGTCGGCTGGATTATCTAACTTGCCAACTTTGTCAATTATGCGTTTGCCCGCCTCTTGCGTCTCAATGACGATCTCTTTTATATCAGCTAGGCGGTCTGCAACTTGGGGATGCAAGATTACCCCCGCCTCTACAGCTGTTTGGGCATGGAACTCTGCTGGATAGGATATCTTGAACAATATATTCTCCATTACATAGGATTCATATGGTTTATTTACTACAACTGCTTCCCCCTTATATAGCACATCTTGGAAGCCCCAAATTGGAGCACTCAAAGCAGAAGGATATCCCATCTCACCACTTTGTGCTATCAAAGCCAACCTAACTCCGCGTGCAGAAGCATCACCAGCCGCCCAACTCTTGCGTGACCCAGCATTGGGGGCGTGCCTATAGGTGCGTAAAGAACAACCGTCTATCCAAGCATTGGAAACTGCATTGACTGTTTGCTCACGTTTACACCCCAACAACTGGGCAGCTACAGCGGTGGATGCCAGCCGCACTAACATCACATGGTCTAAACCCACCCGATTGAAAGCATTCTCCAGTGCAATAATTCCTTGTATCTCATGAGCTTTTATACTTGCCGCCAATACATCTTTTACTTTTATATCGCGCTTGCCCTGTCGTCCTAGATAGTCAGTAACCGCTAAAATTGCCCCCAAATTATCGGAAGGATGCCCCCACTCTGCTGCCAACCAGGTGTCATTGTAATCTAACCAGCGGATGATAGCACCAATGTTAAAGGCGGCCTGAACTGGGTCCAACTCATAGGCAGTCCCCGGAACTCTTGCTCCGCCCTCCATATCAGCACCAGGGACTACTGGTCCCAGCATTTTAGTGCAGGCAGGAAACTCCAATGCCAACATTCCGCAGGCAATGCTATCCATCAAACAATAGCGAGCAGTAAGCATCGCCAACTCACTCTTAGTTGTGTCATAGTCCAAAGCATAATCTGCTATATCTTGGATTATTTTATCAAAATCTTGCCTAGCAGCATTTCTTATATCGTTCATAATGTTTCTTTAATATTTATAAATTAGCTAGTAGTTTTTATTATAGGACATTTTAGATTCCCAACAATTAGTTAGTAGTTGGTTTAAAAGTCCCCAAGTAATAAAGAATTACTGGCATGGCTACAAGGCCAATGACAAGAGGATAGAAAATTAGGCCAGGTTCTATGTCAAGTAATTGCAATAAAAACCAAGAGCCAGCCATGGCTCCACCAGTGGCGGAAACAAAGAAATTACTCACCGACTTGCTGGGGATTTTGAAACCCATTTCACAATATGCCAATATGCATGGAAAAAATACAGATAAACCAGCACCCATTATAATGTTACCCACCCAGTAGAGCCATATCACATCACCAGCAAACATCATCATAGGCAGTCCTATGATACTTACCAGCCCATGCACGAAAGCAATTTTCAGCGGACTGTAATAGAGTGATAGTACTGTACCCACGAGGCGGAAGAATGTAAAAAATAACCAAAATGATGAGGTAAATATACCGGCAGAAGCGGCATCCAACAGCCCCTCCTCCCGCAAGAATGGGAACATGGATACACTATAGCCGACCTCAATGAATATGTAGAGGAAAAAGAATAGGTGTATGGCAATAAGTATCTTAGGATAGTCAGATCTTGTGGGCGCCTTTTCTTTTTTGCTATTATTAATGACTTCCGCTATTGGCAAAAATATAATAGCCACAACCGGAATTATAGCTAAAGCACCAAAAAACATATAAGAATAATCAAGTGAATCAAAAATCTTGATATTATAACCAATCAAAATTGGTGATACTATGGCACCCAAACCAAAGCAAAAGTGCATGGCGTTTAGATAAGGAGCAGGGTTCTTCTTATATAGCTCTATTAGCATTATATTACTAATGGTTTCAAAAATCCCTTGGCTAATAGCTATGCCTAAGAACACACAACATACTATCAAGAACACATTACTCATAGGAGCCACGATCAGTAAGACCCCAAAGGATAAGGTTGCCCAGAAAATGAGTTGCTTGAGATAAGGAGAACCCAAACAAAAACGACAAGCATACACACCTCCTATAAAACCTAAGGGCATTATCAGAGCAACAGTCCCTATTTCAGCTAGCCCTACGTCTGTCTGGCGGGCGAGGATACGCAAAGATGGACCTAACAATGCCACACTCATACCTAATATAAATATTAAGTAGAAGTATAATGCCGTTAGGAGTTTTTTAGAATGCCTAGATACTATTATCTATTCTTGCCTCTAGTTATTCTATTCTTGCGCCAGCAACTATTCAAGTGATCATCCACCATACCTATTGACTGCATATATGCATAGATAATGGTGCTACCAACAAACTTCATACCCCTCTTCTTTAGGTCCTTGCTTATCTTATCGCTGAGATCCGTGCTG
>JAAOII010000178.1 GCA_015163845.1 Candidatus Portiera sp. | reverse complement strand
ATAGGCATCGGCAACAGAGTCAATGAATTCATCAACTTTGACATTTTGTATGGCATATTTTTCATACAGAGCAGTTGTGGCCTCTTTTTTGCCTACTCCTGCTTGGTGCCATATAGTAAAAGCATCTGGCATTTTCGCTAAGGTTTCAGGAACTACTTGATTGAAAATTACTGCTCCTTGACTGCCACCGACAACAAAAATTCTTATGGGACCTTGACGATCTCTATAACGTTCTTGGACTTTTAGAGGTGAGTTAGCAGCTTTCAATATATTCTCAATTGGCGATGGATTACCACATACTAATATCTTGTCAGATTTGTGAGTTTCATTAGTATTATTAAATCCCATATAAATTCTCTTAGCTAACAAAGAAATTAGTTTGCCAGCCCAACCAAAAGCAGTGTTCTGTTCTTGGAGAAATATTGGTTTACCTAATATATATGCAGCCACTGCCGTTGGCACTCCAATATAACCACCAGTGGTAAAAATCAAATTGGGCTTTATCTTTAACAGTATAATCAACGACTGAATAACTGCTCTAGATAAAATTATAGGATAGAGAATTTTTCTAATGATCCCTTTGCCGCGTAAGGCGCGAATGTTGATGCCATAAAATGGTATATTTGCATTAGCACTTATATTAACTTCCATGCCATCCCCACCCAACCAACAAATATCCCAGTTGAATTTATCACGTAATTCATTAGCCACAGACAGGGCAGGCATAATATGCCCTCCAGTGCCACCAGCAGATATCATCATAATCATTGAGCCATCTCCGCACTTAACTTTGAAGATTCTTCGTCGTAGTTCTCAGAATATACTTGATGCGACATCTTAACAATTATCCCCACTAAAATAAGATTTGACATTAAACTGCTTCCGCCATAACTAATGAATGGCAAGGTTAAACCTGTTACTGGTAATAAAGAAAGAGATACTCCTATATTACAAACAAATTGTAATCCCCAAATAGTAGCAACTCCCGCACAGAAGTATGCTATGAATAAACTACCTTTATGCAAGGCATCCAATGCTAACCTCAATAATGAGTATATAAGATAAACAAATACACAAATCAATAATACTCCAGATACCAAACCTAGCTCTTCAACAATGATAGCAAAAACAAAGTCAGTATAGGACTCTGGAAGATAGAAGTTCTTTTGGATACTTGAACCCAGACCTAATCCCCATAAGCCACCACGTTCAATAGCTACCAAAGAGTTTCCAACCTGATAGCATTGTTCATAAAATCTTTCCCATAAATTCTCATCAATCAAGCAAGCCAAACGATTCAACCTATAGGGTTGAGCTGCCACCAAAGAAAAAGCCATAGCTAATAAGGCAAACCCAGAAAAGAATAGATATCTTAAACGCAATCCAGCAAAAAATATCAATCCAACCACCGCCATAGTGTAGATGGCTGCAGTAGCAAAATCTGGTTGTAATAAAAGCAATAAATCTATAAAGGCAATCATTCCCAATGGCACTATTAGTTTAGGTCCAAGACGGAAGTCGTTAACTCTATCTTGGCTATCTTTACTAAGATATTGAGCATAAAACAAAGGTACTGAAATCTTAAGTAACTCGGATGGTTGTAAATTAAATACTCCAAGAGATAACCACCGAGTGCTGTAATTAACTTCTTTACCTAAGATTGGCATAAATATCAAAAGCATTAATATTAGGTTAAGCAATAATAAAGTCGATGACCTTTCACGCCAAAAATTAATAGGCATGCTAGCCGACACTAGTAATAATATTATGCCTAGTAAAGTCAATATTCCTTGCTTGAGTAGAAAATAAAATGGAACACCATGATATGCTTGAGAATATTCACTAGATGCCGACATAACTACTAGTATCCCCGCAGCTAGTAATAATATTACTGGCATAGTAATACGCAAACTCGCTGGGGCAAAAATCATGTCATTTAATCTATCTATAGAGTTTCTCATTATATTAACTGAACCTCTTCTATGAAGTGTTGCCCTCTGGCAGAAAAGCTAGCATAAGAATCAAAGCTAGCACATGCAGGAGATAGCAAAACCACATCACCTTTCTGTGCTTTACCACTGATCACTTTTATTGCTGTTGGTAGATCTTTACAGATCTCTTTGTTAACCGAGCTAGGCAAAGCATCGTAAATTGTCTGACCTTCTTCACCAATCAAATAACTGCTTACTTCATTCTTCTCAATTGCATCTACCAATTCTGTAAATTTGGCATTCTTACTACTTCCACCTAAAATTATGTGAATAGTCCCCTTATATATTTCAGACATTGATAAAAGAGATGAACATGCAGCTGCCGGATTAGTTGCCTTGGAGTCATTTATGTAAATTACTCCTTGCTTTTCAGCAATCCATTGGCACCTATGTTCTAAACCAGTAAAGTTTTTAATTACCTGCAAGCATTTATCTAATTGCCAGCCCTGTAGTTTTGCAACTGCTAAGGCAGCTAAAATATTTTGATAATTATGAGAACCAAGTAACTTCAATTCTTT
>JAAOII010000177.1 GCA_015163845.1 Candidatus Portiera sp. | reverse complement strand
TTGAATTTCGCCACAATAAACTGGTAAAGACGGAGAGCCCATAACAAAGCAACCTAATATGTCTGTGCCTCCTGATATAGACGCCAAGCATAAATCTTTGCTAATCCTTTCATAGACATAGTTAAAACTAGTCGTGCTGAGCGGTGACCCAGTAGAACATAGCATACGCAAATTTTCTAAGTTGTAATCATCCCCTGTCACATTGTTGTTGCTTAATCCTTCAATAAGTTTTGCACTCACTCCTGCAACTGATACCTTCTCATCACTCCATAGCTTAAACAATCTGCCAGCATCTGGATAAAAAGGATTGCCATCATAAAGCACCAGCTGACTGCCGCATAGTAAACCACTTACCATCCAATTCCACATCATCCAACCGCAGGTGGTAAAGTAAAACAATTTGTCTTTGGGTCCCAGATCCGTGTGCAAAAATAGCTCAACTGTATGTTTTAACGTAACTCCACCATGACTATGGACTATGCACTTGGGTTTACCCGTAGTACCAGAGGAGAACATTATGAAAAGTGGATGATTAAACTCAACCGCTACTGCCTTATCTGAGTAGCCGCCCTCCTGCCCTTTTAGCAAAAAATCTTGCCAGTTGCCAGATGATTCAAGAAATGGCACTCGCACAACTTCCTTGATAGATTTGAGTTTGCTAACTACCTCATCAATGCCATTCTCCATACTAAACTTCTTGCCTTTATAGGAATAATGGTCGTGACTAAAAATTACTTTGGGATCTAGTTGACCAAGTCGGTCTAGTAGTGCTGGGACACCAAAGTCAGGAGAACATGAACTCCATATAGCACCCAATCTTGCCGTGGCTAACATAGCTATTATAGTATGCGGACAATTTGCCAACCACCCTGCCACAACATCGCCTTTTTCCACGCCACAGGCACGCAAAGAAGCAGAACAAGCAAGCACCTGAGTGTGAAAATCTTCGTAGCTTATAACTGTTCTAGTGCCAACTTCGCTAACAAAACTTATGACATTTGTTTCTTGTTTGTTTGTCAGATATAAAATATTCTCGGCATAGTTTATGTGGGAGTCCTTAAACCATTCAGCGTGACAAAAAGGATCGCCCTTCTTATAAGATAGTATGTGGTCGCCCTTGTCTCCAAGTAAGCCAAAATAATCCCATAAACCTGACCAGAACTCTGTAGTATTGGTGACGCTATATTGGTGGAGTGCCCAATAATCTCTGGACAGGTTAAAGTAATCGGAAAGCTTGCCAATATGATTGGCACTTGATGCTGTCCAGACCGACTTATCAGGGTGCCAAAGTAATTTATTTGTCATAGATCACCAGTGGCTAAGCGATATAATTCGCAGTAGGTCTTGTAGTGGGTCTGTAGTAGCCCTAAGGTAAACTTAGTAGATGCCCCTTACTTGCTAGGATACTTTCGCTTCACTGGTCCAGTGTAAACCTGCTGCGGTCGCCCTATGCGGTAGCCATTGCTAATCATCTCATCCCAGTGAGCAATCCAACCAACAGTTCGTCCCAGTGCAAAAATTACGGTAAACATATTAACTGGAATTCCCATTGCCTTAAGAATGATCCCAGAATAGAAATCAACATTGGGATAGAGCTTACGTTCTATAAAATAATCGTCCTCTAAAGCAATCTTCTCCAGCTTCTGTGCTATTCTTAAATTCTCAGCATGTTCACTATCTGTACTATCAAGAATTTTACGACATATGTCCTTGAGCACCTTAGCACGTGGATCATAATTTTTATAAACCCTATGGCCAAAGCCCATTAAACGGAAATTATCATCTGGATCCTTTGCCCGCTTAATATAATTGTCTATGTTTTTATCATCGCCCTCTCCTATAGCATCCAACATATTAAGCACCGCTTCGTTTGCACCACCATGAGCAGGTCCCCACAAAGCAGCAACTCCAGCCGCTATACAAGCAAAAGGATTGGCTCCAGTAGAACCAGCTAAACGCACAGTTGATGTGGAGGCATTTTGTTCATGGTCCGCATGTAAGGTGAATATGACATCCATTGCCTTAACAAACAGAGGATTACTCTTATATTCTTCACAAGGATTGCCAAACATCATATACAGAAAATTCTCACTATAACTTAAGTTATTGCGAGGATAGAGTATTGGTTCGCCACGGGAATACTTGTAAGCAACTGCGGCAATGGTGGGCATCTTGGCAATCAACCTAAAGGCAGAAATAGTTCGGTGGTCTTTGTTGCTTATATCTAATGAGTCGTGATAAAAAGCTGATAGAGCACCAACCATGCCACAAACAATAGCCATTGGATGGGCATCTACACGAAAGCCGTGAATGAAATCACGCATTTTTTCATGGATCATTGTATGCCGCTGGATTGTAGTGCTAAACTCAGTAAACTCTTTAGCATTGGGCAATTCACCAAATAACAACAGATAGCAGGTCTCTAGATAACTTGAATGTTCTGCTAACTCTTCAATGGGATAGCCTCGATATAATAGTATGCCCTTTTCACCATCTATGTAAGTTATGTTTGATGAGGTCCCCACGGTGGAAGCAAAGCCCGGATCATAGGTGAAATATCCTTGTGCTCCTAGTTTACTTATATCAATAGCTGGATTGCCATAAGTCCCCTTATGTACTGGAAGGGATATATCTT
>JAAOII010000176.1 GCA_015163845.1 Candidatus Portiera sp. | reverse complement strand
TTAGTTTTGCTTGCATAGACCAAGAGAAGCCATCCTTGAGGAACTTCTTATAGGTTTTTAGTTGGGTGAGATGGGCGGATAATCTATTATTGTCGGGTTTTTTATAGCCCTCTTGCTTGCCATATAATTTGTAATGTCTAATGCGTAGTGCTAGGAAGTGATTATAGACCCAGCGAGCTATGCCGAGCTGATTAGTGAGAGCAGTAAACTGTTCATCATTTGGGTATAGTTTTATGGTGCAAGAACGATGCATTACTTATATTTTAATATATTAAGAACCTAATAATCAATGGAACGATACCTATAATTAGCTGAAATTAATAAATACAATCTATTAGCTAATCGCTGGGAATGTCTTATAATAATCTTAACATATAATATAAACCTTAAATAAAGAAATATAAATTATGAACAAAATATTTACTATTGCCATTGTAATCAGTGCTCTGCTTATAGCATCCTGTGCACAAGAAGCAGACAATGATGTTAAGAGCATCAAAATCGGTGTTGAAGGTGCTTATCCTCCTTTCAGCAAGACCGAATCAGACGGTTCACTGTCTGGCTTTGATATTGACATGTCTTTCGCCTTGTGCGAAGAAATGGGTTATGAATGCACTTTGGTCAAACAGGATTGGGATGGAATGATCCCCGCCCTCTTGTCGCAAAAGTATGATGCAATCATTGCTTCCATGTCAATAACCGAAGAGCGTAAAAAGAAAGTGGCATTTACTGATAAGTATTATCAAATGCCAGTTAATTTTGTTGCCCCCGAAGGGTCTAACTTAGATATCTCTGAGTCGGGTCTAGCTGGCAAGAAAATTGGTGTCCAACGTGCCACCACTTTTGACACTTACGTCACAGATAACTTTGGCGATGTAGCTGAAATAGTTCGCTATACCAGTCAGGAAGAGGTCTTCCTTGATTTGCAAGCAGGACGGGTTGACGCAACCTTAGCTGAACGTGCCAATATTGAGGAGGGTTTCCTAAACACTCCAGCTGGTTCTGGTTTCGCAACAGTTGGTCCAGACATCACCGATCCTGAATGGTTTGGCGATGGTATAGGTATTGCCTTACGCAAAGGTGATGATGAACTACGCGAAGAGTTTAATGATGCTATTGAAGAATTAATAGAAGATGGCACCTATGAGAAGATCAATAACAAATACTTCTCTTACGACATATTCGGCAATTAAGTTTTCGTAGATTCATATATATAAGCCACATATATAAGCACACTAATCTAAGTGAGTAAAAGTATAAGTGTTTGAAAACTTTCTTTATGGTTATGGGTACCAGATGTGGCTTGGTGCCCAAATAACCATAATTTTATCTTTAACAGCCCTATTCTTTTCAATAGTAATAGGATTGGTGACTGCTTTAGCCAAGTTGTCAGGCAAGAGATATCTATTATATACAGCTACTTGCTACACCACGATAATTCGTGGCGTCCCCGACTTAGTCCTCATGTTATTAATTTACTTTGGCGGACAAGTTCTGGTAAACTCTTTAGTCGCCAAACTCGGCTATAACACCTACATAAACATTAGCCCTTTTCTCGCTGGCACTGTTTCTTTGAGTTTCATATTTGGTTCTTACATGGGCGAGACCTTTAGAGGGGCAATTTTGAGCGTTCCCAAAGGACAATTGGAAGCGGCTTATGCACATGGGCTCACTTACATGCAAACGACTATCCGCATATTAATTCCACAAATGATCCGCTATGCCATTCCTGGCATAAGTAATAATTGGCAGGTCTTGATGAAGACCACTGCCTTCGTCTCAATCATCGGGCTTGAAGACATAGTGCGTAAGGCCTCTTTGGCCGGCAACAGCACAGCAAAACCATTCTTATTTTACATAACAGTCGCTCTGTTTTATCTTGCATTCACCTTAGCTTCCATGGTGCTAATTTACTATTTGGAGAAGAAGTATAGCCGAGGATACAAGGCGGGCATACTTTAGAGCTTATATATGGAACTTATATAGAATATGGATTTTTCAATAATTACCGAAAATTATCTCCTATATCTAAAAGGTATGGGGGTTACCTTGCAGGTGCTGTTTGTCTCCACGGCAATTGGTTCCGCTATCGGCATACCCGTCGCAGTTCTCATGCTCAGTGCCAATCGGGCTATCAAACTTTCCTCCTATAGTTTTGTAACTTTCTTCCGCGGCACTCCTCTGGTTATTCAATTATTTTTGATTTATTATGGTCTTGGGCAATTCGCCTTTGTCCGTGAAAGCTTCGCGTGGATTCTCTTAGAGAAGCCCTTCTTCTGTGCCGTATTGGCATTGGCTCTAAATAATGCTGCCTATACCGCAGAGATAGTTCGTGGTGCATTGGTAGCCACCCCGCATGGAGAAATAGAAGCAGCACATGCTTTGGGTATGTCACGTTATCAGTCCTTCATCAGAATAATCCTACCCAGTGCCCTAAGACGTAGCATTCCTGCTTATAGCAACGAGGTTATTTTTATGCTACATGGCACAGTGGTAGTCAGTTTGGTAACTCTATATGACATAACTGGCGTGGCAAGATTCATCAATTCTCGCTACTATAGCCCCTATGAAGCATTCATAACTGCGGCTCTACTGTATATGGTTATAACCTTCTGTTTGATTGCCATATTCAAGCAAATTGAAAAACGTGGTTTAGCTTACTTAACTCACGGCAGATAATACTCAATAAGCATAACCATGCCATCACCTAAAAAATCTTTAGTAAAAACATCTGTAGCAAGAACATCTGTAGCAAGAACATCTGTAATAGAATCCCCCTTGATAGAATATCCCTTGACCATCGCCACTTCCTCAAGTGCTTTATTTGATCTGAGTGAGAGTGATTCTATCTATCGCAAAGAAGGTGTGGGTGCCTACTCCAAACATCAAAAGAAAAATGAGAACAAATGTTTAGAGCCGGGCTATGGCTTTAAGCTGATAAGCAAGATATTATCCATCAACAAAAAGATAATGGATAAGTTTAACCTAGACAAACCCGTAATAGAAGTTATTCTTTTGTCGCGTAATAGTGCTGATACAGGACTGCGAGTATTCAACTCCATCCGTAAACATAAGTTGGAAATAACCCGTGCCGCTTTTTGTAGTGGCTTAAGTCCAGTTATCTATGGTAAGCCATTTAACTGCCAATTATTTTTATCCAAAAACCAAGATGATGTAAACGAGTTTATAAATAATGGCTTAGGTGCTGCGAAAATTTACGCCTCCACAGAGTCGGGGGATAATAATGATGCCTTACATATTGCCTTTGACGGAGATGCAGTAATCTTTGATGATTTATCTGAGAAAATCAATGAGAAAAAAGGACTCAAGGCATTTCAAAAGAATGAAGAAAAGCATGCTAAGACACCTTTGGGGCCTGGTCCATTCCAGCCCTTCTTGACAGCCCTGAGCTACATACAAAAAAATTATGTGAATTTAGACGAAGATAAAACCATTAACATTAAGACAGCATTGTTTACTGCACGTTCTGCTCCAGCCCATGAAAGAGTAATTCTAACTCTACGCAAATGGGGAGTGCACTTGGATAATTGCGTATTCATGGGCGGGCAAGATAAAGGGCGTTTCCTGCGAGAGTTCCAAGCCGATATTTTCTTTGACGACAAGGTAGAGAACATTCAATCCGCTGCCAATAATAGCACTACTAGTGGACATGTTCCTCGTTCTCCAAGTAAAAAACGCAAATAATCACATCCGACAGTGTATAATTTATAGATACAGATGGTGGGTCTGTAGCTCAGCTGGTTAGAGCGCACCCCTGATAAGGGTGAGGTCGGAGGTTCAAGTCCTCCCAGACCCATACATAAGAACACCTTAGTGCTTGAATAAAAGCACCTTAGTGCTTAAATGAAGTGTAACAAAGCATAGATAATCTATAGAAACCAGCATCAATAATACTACTAAAGATAAGGGCACACCTACTAACAAAACCTTGGAGTTATTAATCAAATGATTGGTTCATTAGTTACGAAAATAAGACCAGCAAAGAAATACGAGCGGAGTATTTTGTTAGACGCCATGCGTGGTTTTGCTATCATAATGATGGCTGTCTTTCACTTCTTCTATGACCTCACCCTATTCGGCTTAGCTGATATACCAATTTATTCATCTAAAGGATGGATATATTTCCGTTTCATAATATTAACTTCTTTCTTGAGCAGTGTTGGGGCATCCCTATATCTGCACCACCAAAGGGGTATCAACTATTCTGCTTTCTGTCGCAGAATACTACTCATCACTCTTAATGCTTGGGTGATAACTGCTATCACCTATGTGTTTCTTGCAGAAAAATATGTGTTCTTTGGCATACTGCACCTGATTGCCCTAGCGTCGGTCTTTGCTTTGTTATTCATGCGTTTGTATTGGATCAACCTCTTTTTGGGATTGCTCATTCTCTATCTTGGTTATAACTACAGCAATGGGATATTTGACAATTTTGGCTTGCGTTGGATAGGTATGCTACCCCGTGCAACTGGTTCATCTGACTTCACACCTATTTTCCCATTTTTTGGCTTGGTCTTAATTGGTATATTTTGTGCTCGGTTGCTTGGAGATAGTATATATGCTTGGCAGCCAAAATCCTCCATAATCATTGAGGGTTTGGCTGGCATGGGCAGACATGCCTTGATTATCTATATGCTACACCAGCCAATTCTATGGG
>JAAOII010000014.1 GCA_015163845.1 Candidatus Portiera sp. | reverse complement strand
TCATTGGTTTCTGCCTTGACTATATCTATTCGGTAGAATACAACTTTATCATTCTCATCAACTCCCTTCACACCGATTTTTCCCTCATTGTCAATGCTGATGATTGAAGCAGGTATTTTGACTGCATTAACTAGCCCCGTATGAAAATCTAGTTCTGCAGTAACTCCAGCACGCAAACTTTTATCTGTATTAGGGATCTCTACCTGCACCTCAAAAGTCCTAGAATCAATATCGGCATTTTTAGATACATAACGAACATTACCTTCTACTTCTTCTCCTGTAATAAAGATAACATCTACCTTGGCACCCTGTTTAATATAGCCAACTTCTAATTCCGAAAGATCGCCAACAACAACTAAAGGATCATAGTCAAATATATCTGCAAGTAATTGTCCTGGTTGGACGAAGTCCCCTTCTGCAACATATATCTTTTCTACACGACCAGCAAATGGAACTTGAACCTTAGTTGCGTCAAATTGTTTTTGTGCCAATGAGGCAGATGCTTTGCTTGCCTCATAATCTCCTCTCGCTTTAGCTACAGTTGCAGTTGAAGTTAACTTCTGTGCTAGCAATCTCCTTTGACTAGAGTATTCCAGTTCGGCACGGGTTTCTTGTGATTGTGCTTGACGTAATCTTGCCAAGGCCTCCACCTGTTCCAGTTGCAAAATACTTTCGCTTTGATTTACTTCAGCACCATCATAAGCAATTATTTTATCAACCTGAGCACTCAGTTCTGCTTTGATGGAAACCTTTCTCTCTTCTTTTGATTTGCCACTTAGACGCACTATGCGTTCTGTTGCATTTACAAAAAATTGTTTTACCAATACAGATTTGATGTTATTATTAACTCTTTGCGAGGGATCTATTTCTGGAGGGGACTCCTTACCTATGATACCACTTCCCATCCATATAGATAGAACGACAGTTATGCCAAGGGCAATTTTATAATTAGAGTTTAATTTATGCCAAAATGCTGGAGATCTATCATCTAAAACTTTTCCGGTTGATGATACTAGATTTATGATATGTTTTTTTAGGAAACTCTGCCCGGAACGTAGCTTAGGAAGTATATTGTGCAGTGCTTTCTTTATTACAGATGACGAAGATGTCCTATATTTTTTGTTGTTAGAAGTTGCTTTAACTTTGGGTAGCATATATGTAAAATAAAAATAAATTAAAAATAGAGCCAGTCACAACTTAACTCCTGTAGAGTTAAAATAATTCATGACTTCTGTATATATTATACCTTATAGTGAGTAGATTATACAGGGAATTATGCTGTCATATTGCTTGCCATAGCAAGAGCAAGATGTTTTCACTAATTCTTTAATTAACAAGAATATCCTGTAATATTGCCTGTGTGAAACATAATATAGATGGCACATATGGTGCATAATGTCCTATAATTACATTATATGAAACAGGGAATACTTAATTCTGCCGACTGGACACTTTTAATCTGTCAGGGTGATAGTCATCGCGACTTCCTGCAGGGACACTTAACTTGCGACATAAATTGCCTCAAGGATGGAAACTCTCTGATGGGAGCCGCCTGTAACTTGAAGGGGCGAGTAGTTGCCTCTATGTTCTTAGTCAATGATATAACGGCTAGTAGGCCTGGGAGTTTGCTATTCTTGCCCGCTGATTCTGTAGCAGTTTTAAGAGAATTATGGGATAAATACCTACTTCTATATCGTGGTGTGACTTTGGCAACTTATACTGGTGACTTTAGAGTTGCTGCTTCTAGGGTAGTTAAGAGAGCAGTTGAGGGGAAGAAGCTTGCTGCTACTAACTATAGCAGTCAAGAATTACTTAATCTTGGCGTTGCTTTACAGTGGGGTGATCTAGGCGGGAAAGGAGAGCAAGGTGAGACACAAGAGAAGCCGACATCTACTGGAGAGGAGGACGAAAATAACTGGGCTGCTCATTTAATAGAAAGTGGTGTACCTTATGTAACTCGGACAACTTCAGGGATGATGACACCAAACATGCTTGGCTATGACACTCTAGGAGACAAACTAAAGAGCAAAGCTGGTGAAAGTTTGGATATAGTTAGCTTCGCAGATATAGTTAGTTTCGCAGATATAATTAGTTTTACTAAGGGGTGCTACTTGGGGCAGGAAGTGGTGGCAAGAGTGCATTACAAGGGTAAGAGTGCTCGTTCTTGCCATAAAGTAAGTTTTGCTGCAACTGATTTGCCTGATGCTTTAGGCGATAATCCTCTTCCCATTCATTCCCGCGTCAATGATAAAGAAAACGAAGTTGGTTATCTAGTCAATCACTATATAAAAGATGGGAGCTGCTATGCCATAGCTCTATTGAGTGTTAATAAGGTGGACCAGAGTAATCTTTATATCAAGGATCAAGAAGTAGAGATTGGGAATATTCTATAATTTCACTATAAGTTAATCATGTTCGGTTTGTTTAAGAGTATCCGCTTTACTCCTTTGTTTGTTGCCCAGTTTGGTGGGGCTATGAACGACAATGTCTATAAAAATGCCTTCGCCGTATTACTGGTATATGTGTTGGCACCAGCTCATAATTATGATGCCAAGATTCTGGTGAATATTACTCAGGCAATTTTTATTCTGCCATATATTTTGTTTGCAGCTATGGCTGGTTCCTTAGGAGATACACATGACAAAGCGATGATAATCCGCCGCGTCAAGTTCCTTGAGATATTCATAGTTATCTTAGCAATCGTGGCTTTCTATTTTGAGAGTGTAATGATGTTATTGTTCATAGTATTTCTGCTGTCAGTCCAATCAACATTCTTCGGACCAGTGAAATATTCCATTATCCCCCATCATATACCAGAACACCTAGTCAATGCTAACGCACTAATAACTGCGGGCACCTTTTTAGCTATCATAAGTGGCACTATAGTAGGAGGTTATTTTGCCTCCATAGATGGTGGTATACTCTGGCTAGATATTACTTTAATGGCTATCGCACTCACTGGCTATATTGCCGCAAGGTTTGTTCCTGCCGCACCTCCCGTAGATCACATGGCTGTTGCAGTTGGCGATGGCAAAGAGAGCAAAGATGGCAAAGCAGACCAAGATGATGCTCCGAAGTTCTCTTATAATTTCATTGCCGCTATTGGCAGTTTAATGGGCTATATTTTTAGCCGCCGCAGGATATTAGTACCATTACTTTTTGGGGTTTCATGGTTCTGGTTTATTGGTTCAATTCTTATAACCCAGATACCTATAATGACAGGAGAATACTTACTCCTAGAAGGAATATCTGTCAGCATCTTCATGTTTATGTTTGCCTTCGGCATAGGCATAGGTGCTATTACCTGTTCTCTATTTATGCAAGGGAAAGCAACCGACCGCTGGGCAAGCATCATGTCAATAATCATGGGAATAATGATATTGGAGACAGGGTTTGCTGTTAGTGCTATGCAGGGTGCTATAGAAGCAGGAGAAGCGGGACTAGTATTGAATGAAGGAGAAGAATATCTCAAGATAAGTGCATTTTTTGCCGATTGGCGGGCACTAAGATTGTGTGTGGATTTCACTCTCGTAAGTATATTTGCTGGTTGCTATGTCTTACCAATCTTTGCCCTACTCCAAAGCCAAGCATTGCCTAAGGAAAGAGCCAGAGTCATCGCCGCCAATAACATCATGAACGCCGTCTTCATGGTTACCGCCGCCATCTTGGTTACCTTACTCTATACTTTTGGGGGTGATATCTACCTAGTATTCAACCTTATGGGTATGTGCTGCATACTAGTCGGTATCCTCTGGTTAATATACAAAAGAAAAATATCCCCCAGCTACACCTAAAATCATCGCAACCCTCGATATTCTTGCAACAAACCCCAATCTATAAGCACCAAAAAACACTTAAATACTTAATATTAAGCACTTCATATTAAACACTTAATGTTATAATAATCACATAATGACAGATATTATGAAAAACACAAACATAAAAATAGTAAAGGTTATACCTGGAGTAGCTAACAATTCTTTGGATACACTCCAGCAAAGTAGGCAACCTCAACCTATACAACAACAGCATCCTATTAAGGACGCTCCTTTTGCGCAGATGGGGTCTGTTCAGACGATAAAAGCTTCTGCTCCTGCTTCTGCTCCTGCTCCCGAGTTCATGGGATTTTACACGGCAAAAAACAGGTAATAAAATTACTGTAGCTTTCTGTCTTAAGGCAGAATAAATTAAGCATTATGAACGACAAAAAATTATTTACTGCACCAAAGAATGTACCTGGCATAGCCAGTAACTCTTTTGATAAACCCATGCAAAGTGGTTCGCCTCAACCTAAACAAAATTCGAATAAGATTAGGTGGACAGAAGATAACAAATCTCAATTAATAAAGAGTATTTCTGGTCCTGGGTTCAGGGGCGTGAAATCTGCAAAGTAGTTATCTG
>JAAOII010000175.1 GCA_015163845.1 Candidatus Portiera sp. | reverse complement strand
AAGGTTATAGTGGTCTCATCAACATGGAAGGGTCTTTGTTTGAGTGGGTAGAAAAGGACTATCCTGTATTCCAAGGCACTCGCCCTGTCACTAAAGTCCATCCTTATAACTTCTGGTGGGGTAGAAATTTGCGTCAGGATTATCGCTCATACAGCCCCTGACATCACCCCATAAAACCTAAAACACAAAAGACAGGTACCCCCTGCCTTCTAATTTGCTAAGAATTAATCTATTGATTGTGGGATATCTCTATCTGCACCCTATCTACACCCCATAAAAAAAGGCAGGTTTTACCTGCCTTTTAATTTGCTAAGAATTAATTTATGTAATTAACTCTTTGGCGCTATGCCTGCTTCTTTGTAGAACTTCAAAGCACCTGGATGCAAAGGAGCACTAAGACCATCTTTAGTCATTGCTTTCTTATCCAAGTTTGCAAACGCAGGATGAAAGCGACGGAAGTCGTCAAAGTTATCAAACACTGCCTTAACAACTGTGTAAATGACATCTTCACCAACATCGGCTGAAGTAACAAAGGTAGCACCAACACCAAATGTCTTGGTTTCTTTGTCATTACCTTTATACATGCCACCAGGAATATTAGCCCAACGGTAGTAAGAGTTATCATCAACTAACCTTCGTACTGGACGTCCATCAACACGAACTAAACGAGCATCACATAAAGTGGTTGCTTGTTTGATGTTTGCATTAGGATGACCAACTGTGTAGACAATAGCATCAACTTTGTTATCACAAAGTGCTTGTGCTTGTTCGTCTGCCTTCAGCTCAGATACGGCTTTAAAGGAACCTTTGTCCCAGCCATAAGATTCCATTACAACTTCCATGGTTCCACGTTGTCCTGAACCGGGGTTACCGATATTGACACGTTTGCCTCTTAAGTTGTAAAAGGTTTTGATTTTAGAGTCACTGCGAGCCAAAACCGTGAAAGGTTCTGAGTGAACAGAGAAGAGAGCTCTTAGTTTGGTATTTGCACCCTTATCAGAGAACTTACTAGTCCCTTTATAAGCGTGAAACTGCCAATCTGATTGAGCAACTCCCATGTCTAGGTCGCCAGATCTAATAGTATTAAGGTTGTATACGGAACCGCCTGTGCTCTCCGCTTTACAACTAACACCGTGTTTTTTGGTATCTTTATTTACTAAGCGACAAATATTTCTGCCAACTTGATAATAAACACCTGTGGTGCCTCCAGTTCCAATAGTTATAAACTTAGTTTTTGCTTGAGCAGTAGTCGCGAACGACACTACCAACAAAGAACTAAGAACTATGGTCCAAAAGGACTTGTTTAAAGTTTTAATCATCTTTATACCTCGTATTTTTGATAATTGAATATTAAATAATTATATCATTGTTATATTAATATAGGGGCTAACTTTTCATTTTCAAGGCAAATAGTATTTAAATTTGCATAAAAATAAAAAAACTTATTTTAACCAACTATTGCAATATTATTCCTATTGCCGTGAATGTTCTATAATAAATGTATGTTTGAAGACACTTTTGCCATCAATGATTTTAAACCCGGACCTATAGAGAAGATTACTATAAAAGGGTTGATGTCTATTAAAGAACTGAAAGAGTTTAAATTAGGCAAGATTAATATTCTCATAGGTGCTAATGGTGCTGGCAAGAGTAACTTTCTTGAAGCATTTAATCTACTTGAAGGTGGAGTGAAGAACAATTTAGGGTTCTATGTAGATAATACTTACAGTGACCCAACTCTTCTTTTCTATAAAGGACCCGATGTGACTGACACTATAGAATTAGCAGTAAACTATGATGAATGGAATTATCAAACACAACTGGGAATATTTAAAAATAATCAAATAAGAGTAAAAGAGAATAATTTGGAAGTAAATAGTTTGCCAAAGGACTCTTATGTGGAAGAACTATTTGATTCAGAAAAATCGGTGTATGATAAAAAAGTTAAAGGCACTCGTGATGCACTCTATAGGGGTAGAACTTTACCAAGAAGAGAAATTGTCAGGAACTCGTGGTGTTTATATGAGATTGATGAAAGATCTAGACATCCTAGGATATTTAGGAGGTCAGATTTTAGAAATAACCTACAACTATCTTACGACTTTCGTAATCTTGCACCTATATTACTGGATATGCAGAAGCAACGCCCCAAAGATTACAAGTTTCTATTGGATACAATCCGCTTGACATTGCCCCATTTTGAGGACTTTGTCCTTAAGGTTGAACGTCATAGTAGAGGAGATATAATGGTTGATCTTCGGTGGCAAATGGTGGGTAGTGATTTAGTAATGGGAGCTAATCATCTATCTCCTGGTTCCTTAAGATTTATTGCTTTAATGGCCTGTATGCTCCAATCAAATCCTCCAAGTGTAATAATAATTGATGAACCAGAACTGGGGTTACATCCTGAAGCGATAGAGTTATTTGCCGACTTTGTAAAAAGTGACTGGCAAAAATCTCAAGTTATCTTTGCCACCCAATCATCTGATTTGGTTGATGCATTTGCCCCTGAAGATATAATTACGGTCAACCATGGGGAAGCTGGCTCGGAGTTT
>JAAOII010000174.1 GCA_015163845.1 Candidatus Portiera sp. | reverse complement strand
GAAAAACTCCAACAAGATATTAATTGATGATGGTGATGGAGGTGCTGGTAGTAATAACATACTTTATCTACCTTTGGATAGAATTATCAGGCAGTCCACCGATACGCAAGATGTTGATGTTTTAGGAGACCGCGGGCTAATTAATTCTGGTGGTAGCACAGATCAGTTAACATCTCAAAGTGGTGGTTCGGTATCTGAGATAGTTAACAAGGTTCTGAAGGAACTCCGCAGACAATCCTCTAGAACAAAATAAAACAAAATAGTCAATAATTATGAGAATGAACACAGGCATACTTTTATTTCTTTTATTTGCAACAACTTGGTTGTTCAACCAAGCAGTGTATATAGTGGATGATAGGGAACGGGCAGTAATGTTACGCTTTGGTGAGTTGGTAAGAGCAGACATACCTTCAGGGATACATATAAAAACCCCTATTGCTTTTCAAGTTAAGAAATTTGATGGTAGAATTCAAACCTTAGATAGTCCAGAAGCAGAGTATCTAACTTCTGAAAAGAAACAACTTATAGTTGATTCTTTCGTCAAGTGGAAAATTGATGATGTTAGCAAATTTTACCGAGCTACTGGAGGAGACCCCACTAGAATAGATGGACTTTTATTACGTCGGGTTGATACCGGACTACGCAATCAGTTTGGTGAAAGAACTGTGAAAGAGGTTGTTTCTGGTGAGAGAGATCAGCTAATGGCAGATATGACTGAGATCTTGAATAAGGTGGCAAAAGAACAACTAGGCGTTAGAATCATTGATGTGCGGGTTATGAAAATTAACTTGCCTGACAATGTTAGTGAGAGTGTCTATCAAAGAATGAGAACTGAAAGGGAACGACTCGCACAAGAATTACGTTCTGAAGGTCGCGAAGAGGCAGAAAAAATTCAGGCAGGTGCGGATAGACAAAGAACTATCATCATAGCCAATGCCTATAAAGATTCAGAGATTCTTCGCGGTGAAGGTGATGCTACAGCAGCAGATATCTATGCCAGGGCCTATGGCAAGGATGCTCAGTTTTATGATTTCTATCGTTCTTTGTTTGCTTACAGGGAAGTGTTCCAAGGGGACAATAATTTTCTGATACTTAAGCCAGATAGTGATTTCTTGAAGTATATCAAATCAATAGATAAAAAATAACCCCCAAAACAATTACAAGTATGAAGAAAATTTCGGAATTGGAATTTACACCAATCTCACCGAATGATGAGGTTATAAGCGAAGAAGACCTTAATGAATTATTACAGCAACTAGATAACTGGGAAGTTGTTGATTATGGCGGGAGCAATTCTCTGTATAAATCCTTCAGAGTGGATAACTTCATAGACGCTCAGAAACTTGCTTGCGTCACAGGGGACTTGGCAGAACAATTTAATCACCATCCCATACTCAGCTATACTTGGGGAAAGCTTGAGGTTTACTGGTTTACTCACTCTATGAAAGGCGTGCATTGGAATGATCTACTTTTGGCTGATAATACAGACAAGGCGGCAGTAGAGTCCAATTTGTTGCAGAAATGATATGCCTATATATGAGTATAAATGTTCTAATTGCGACACCAAATTAAATAAACTACAAAAAATTAGTGACAAGCCACTAAAAACTTGTCCTGAATGCGGCAAGGAGACCTTGGCAAAGCAATTATCCAGTGCTAGTTTTGTCCTCAAGGGCACAGGATGGTATGCTACTGATTTCAAAGATCAAAAAGATAAGAAGGTGATAGATAACTCATCCCCAGAAACAAAATCAGAAACAAAATCAGAAACAAAATCAGATACAAAGTCGGAAACAAAAGCCGATACAGCCACAGCAACTGCCGCCTCTTCAGAGTCCACATCAAAACCAAAACCATCGACATCGGTATCGCCAGATTCCTCATCCCCATCTTCATCATAAGTTATGTCTGAATATCGCGATTTGCTATGCGGCGAACTGACAGGGGATAATCTTGGCGGTAAAACTACGCTTTGTGGTTGGGTGCATCGTCGTCGCGACCATGGTGGAGTAATTTTTATAGATCTGCGTGATCATAGCGGGCTAGTGCAACTGGTATTTAATCCTGACAATAAAGATATATTCGCCCTAGCCGACCAACTGCGTAATGAATTTGTCATAAAGGTCACAGGTGAGTTGTGTGCACGACCTGAAGAGAGCATCAACCCTGCAATGGTTAGTGGCAAGTGGGAATTGATAGCAGGTGATTGTTCAATCATTAGTAAAGCCAGTGATTTAGTATTCACTCCACGCGAATATGACCATACTAATGAAGACACCCGACTGGCAAACCGCGTCATAGACCTCAGGCGTAGTGAAATGCAAGATAACTTACGCCTGAGATCCAAGGTTGCTTTCAGGATTAGAGAATTACTTAATGCCGACGACTTTGTTGATGTGGAAACCCCCATACTTACCAAGGCGACACCAGAAGGTGCCAGAGATTATTTAGTGCCAAGCCGCACTCATAATGGCAGTTTTTTTGCCTTGCCCCAATCTCCACAATTGTTCAAACAACTGTTGATGATAGGTGGCTTTAATCGGTATTTTCAGTTTGCCCGCTGCTTCAGAGATGAGGACTTAAGAGCTGATAGACAACCAGAGTTTACTCAACTGGATATGGAGATGGCTTTCATAACAGAAGATGAAATAATGGACTTGACTGAGAATATGATCACCAAGTTATTCAAAGAGTTCTTAGATGTGGACTTGCCAAAGTTTCCGCACCTAACCTACAAGGAAGCAATGGAGAATTATGGCACTGATCGCCCTGATTTGCGTTCTCCTCTGAAACTCATAGATATTACTGAGCAAGTCAAGGACTGCGACTTTGAAGTTTTTCGCAAGCCAGCTACAATGAAAGGTGGCAAGGTGGCATGTCTTAAAGTTCCTGGTGCTGAAAATATTAGTCGCAAAGACATAGATAACTGGACTGAATATGCTCGCAAATTAGGAGCAAAGGGCTTGGCATACATAAAGCTAGAGGATGTGAGTAAGGGCAAGGAAGGTATGAACTCGCCAATAATAAAATTCCTAGCAGATGATGTTTTAGACGGAATAATCAATAAAGTTTCTGGAGCAAATGGTGACATTCTATTTTTTGGGGCTGGACATTCCAACCAAGTGTCCAAAATTCTTGGAGCCATTAGAACTAAAATATCAGAAGA
This sequence comes from Candidatus Portiera sp., assembly GCA_015163845.1. Classification (GTDB taxonomy): domain Bacteria; phylum Pseudomonadota; class Gammaproteobacteria; order CBDBNL01; family JAAOII01; genus JAAOII01. Next base: position 107 of record JAAOII010000174.1, on the reverse strand, counting down.
AAAATCACTCCTCAAAGGTGCATGGGAACCACTATGGGTTACCGAGTTCCCAATGTTTGAAGAAACCGATAAGGGTGGCATAACTCCACTCCATCATCCTTTTACTG
>JAAOII010000173.1 GCA_015163845.1 Candidatus Portiera sp. | reverse complement strand
TCATCTACTGCTCGCACCTCAGCACCCAATAACTTCATTCTGAAAACATTGGGCTGTTGCCGCTCAATATCTTTGGCACCCATATATACGATACAAGGTAGTTTGAATAACGCACAGCAAGTTGCAGTGGCAACACCATGTTGTCCCGCACCTGTCTCGGCAATAATACGGGTGCACCCCATACGTTTTGCTAAGAGGACTTGCCCTAAGCAGTTATTGATTTTATGGGAACCTGTGTGATTTAATTCGTCGCGTTTTAGATAGACCTTGGCTCCGCCAAGTTCTTTAGTGAGATTGGCGGCATAGTATAAAGGTGATGGTCTGCCAGCATAATGTTTCAAATAATAGTTAAGTTGTTCGGTAAACTTAGCATCTTGGCAGGCCTCATTATACTCTTTCTCAACTCTCTTGATGAGAGGCATTAAGGTCTCCGCTACATATTGCCCGCCAAACTCGCCGAAGTGACCTTCAATGTTATGGTTTTGTGAATTATTTATAGACATCTTTTGTGGCGGGCAAATTATAAGCCGCCTGTTGTAATTTCATTTATGAGAGGCATTAAGGTCTCAGCTGCAAAATGTTGCCCGCCAAACTCGCCTTCAATGTTATGGTTTTGTGAATTATTTATAGACATCTTTTGTGGCGGGCAAATTATAAGCCGCCAGTTGTAATTTCATTTATGAGAGGCATTAAGGTCTCAGCTGCAAAATGTTGCCCGCCAAACTCGCCGAAGTGACCTTTTATATTAGGATTTTGTGAATTATTGGTATTATTTATAGACATCTTTTGTGGCGGGCAAATTATAAACCGCCAGTTGTAATTTCATTTATGAGAGGCATTAAGGTCTCAGCTGCAAAATGTTGCCCGCCAAACTCGCCGAAATGACCTTCTACTTGAGTGCTAGGATTTTGTGAATTATTGCTATTAACTGACATCTTTTGTGGCAGGTGCGGCATCAACTGCTTGTTGCAGTTTTTCTTGCAATTGGCCTTGATTATGCATATCCACCATAATATCGCTGCCGCCTAATAGTTCTCCTGCCACATACAGCTGGGGGAAAGTTGGCCAGTTAGCATAGATTGGTAATTCTCTTCTAATATCTGGATTCTGCAAGATATCCACATAAGAGAACTTTAAGCCACAATCGGCCAAGATTTGAACAGCACGTGCCGAGAAGCCACATTGAGGAAACTCTGGAGATCCCTTCATATATAGTAATATCGGGCAGTTTTTAATCTGGTTTTCTATAGTGGTGCGGGGGTTATTTTTTTCTGTATCCATACCGCTATTTTACCATATGCTATATAATAAACACTATGGAAAGAGTTTTAGAATTTATATTGAATCATCCCCTCAATGTTTTTGCATTAGCGATGATGGTTTTGCTATTGATAATGACAGAGATGAAACGCGGCGGCAAACATTGGACGCCTAAGCAGTTGGTGTCTCTAATCAATGATGGCAATTCTGTTGTCATTGATTTGCGAAATGAGAAGGATTTTGAACATGGGCATATAATTAACTCCGTCAATCATCCTTATTCTAAGTTGAATCAGTTAGCTGATATGCTCAAGAGTTACCAGGATAAAGAAGTCGTGGTAGTTTGCGCCAATGGTCGCCAATCAACCACTGCCCAACTACAGATGAAGAAAGAGGGATTTACTGCCTCAAGGTTGAATGGTGGTTTAATAGAATGGTCTGTAGCTAATCTACCTTTAATCAAAGGGAAACAAGCCAAGAGCTAAGTCAATCTTGAATGGCGGTTTGATAGAATGGTCTGTAGCTAATTTACCTTTAATCAAAGGGAAACAAGCCAAGAGCTAAGTCAATCTTGAATGGCGGTTTGATAGAATGGTCTGTAGCTAATTTACCTCCAATAAAAGAGCAAAAGAGCAAAAGGG
>JAAOII010000172.1 GCA_015163845.1 Candidatus Portiera sp. | reverse complement strand
ATAACATTAGTAATAGTAACAGCGCCACAAACATCATACTTATGACAAGGGATTCTCTAAATACTTTGCTTTGCAAGAGTGGCGTGCGGGATGATGTTCTTCTAATCGCCATCTCTTAAGTTCTAGGTATTTGGGGTATTTGCGACAGGTGTGGTATGGCTAGCAAACATTCTTCTAATAAAAGCTCGCGGTTAATATTAAGTTTACGCATAAGCATGGAACGACGTGCCAATAGTAATGATCGCAAAGCAAAAAGGGGTTTCGTCTCATCTAGTTGCTTTTGGTTAAATTTGCTAAGGATTTGTTTTTCGGTACGCCATAGTAGTAAGTCCATTATCTCGATTAAATCTAAATCTTTATAAGCGGGAAACTTAGTAGAATTAAAATTTGTCAAGTCATCTAAATCATCATTGAGACGGTGCAGGAGGTCGGCTTTGCCATTTTGTAGCATGTTCAATATGGACAGAGGTGAAGAGTTATTAATCGACAATAATAAATCATCTTGCAGCAACTTATCAAGTGCTCCTGAATTAGCATCCTTAAGATCCTTACCATCTTTGTTTGGATTTTTTGTGTTTAATTGGCTTAGTTCTTGTTTGAACCACTGCTCAATACTGGGTAAAGATGGAGGTGTAAATTTAATTTTGACACAACGGCTCAATATGGTCGGCAAGATCATAGAGGTGGCCGATGAGGAGAGGATTAAATACTTGCCAACTGGTGGCTCCTCTAATACCTTAAGCAAAGCATTGGCGGCGGAGGAATTCATTTTATCTGCGTCATGTATTACAACTACTTTTCCTTTGCCAAGATGGGAAGTCATTTGCAAGAAACTTCGCACCTCGTGAATATCTTCAATCAATATTTGTTTGGAGGCGGATGAGGAATCTACTATGAGTAAATCGGGATTGGTGCCGCTTTCAATGAGGCGACAGGATGAGCAGGACCGACTTTGGTGATTTAGTCCATCTGGGCACAGAGTCCTTTGTGCCAATTTATTAGCAAAGGCGCTCTTGCCCAGCCCAGTAGTTCCCGTGAGTAGTAAGGCATGGGGTAGTTTGTCTTTGTAGGATTCAATCTGTCTCCATTGATCTGTATGCCAAGGAAAAGAGGTGGTGGAAAAATTCTTGTTCATAGCTATGATAGTCATGATAATTTAGCCACTTCTTTTTTGATTAGTGCCCATACCTCGTCCTCTGGCAAAGAAGCATCTAATACTTTAGTGCTGGGATATTTTTTTGCATATTGGAGATAGCCCTGGCGAACAGAGGCAAAAAAATCTCCGTTCTTTTGCAGCATCTTTTCAAATCTATCGCGGGTTGCTTGGGCTTGCCATCTTTGTGAACTCTGACTAATGTCTAAATCTAGGAGTAGAAGTAGATCTGGGTTAAGCGGCGGGAGGTAGTTTTCCAGGGCTTGAACTTTATCCCAGCCAAGACCTCTGCCTGCACCTTGGTAGGCATAAGATGAAGGGGTGAATCTATCACTGAGTAACCAATAGCCCTCCTGTAACTTGGGGATGATGAGATTATTGATGTGTTGGCATCTTGCCGCAAAAAATAATAGTAGCTCAGTTTCGTCCATGATCTTCTCTAGGGCTTCATCCTTAAAGTGCAATAATATGTCGCCTATTTTCTCAGCAACTGCGGTCCCGCCTGGCTCATGAGTGACAAGGGTTTTTAATCCTTGAGCAGTTAGGTGTTCTGATAGTTTGGTGCAGAAGTGGGATTTACCAGAACCATCAATGCCTTCAAAGCAAATTAAGCGGCCCGGGTAAGAGTGGGTTTGATTAGTAGAGGTCATTATTGTCCCAGTAGATATTTGCGCACAGCAGCATTGTGCTCCTTAAGAGTTACAGAGAACTTATGGGCTCCACCTCCTTTTGCCACGAAGAATATATAGTCGCTGGGCTCGGGGTTGAGCGCCGCTCTAATGGCTCTTAAGTCCACCAAGGATATGGGGGTGGGAGGTAAACCATAAATTACATAGGTGTTATATGGGGTGGGCTGGCGTAGATGACTGCGACGTATGTTGCCCTTGTATTCATCGCCTAGGCCATAAATGATTGTGGGGTCTGTCTGCAGACGCATGCCTAGGCGCAAGCGGTTCTGGAATACACCGGCGATCAAAGGTCTTTCACTATCTAGGCCGGTCTCTTTTTCTATGATGGACGCCATTGTCAAGGCCTCATAAGAATTCTGATAGCTCAGATCTGGGGCACGATTCTGCCATTCTTCATCTAGGACTTTCAGTAATCTCTCATGTGCTGTGCGTAAAATATCAATGTCTTTTGAACCTGAGTAAAATAGATAAGTGTCGGCATAAAAGAGTCCCTCTGGATTGCGATAAGGACTTTCTAATAAATTCATTATGTCGACAACTGCCATATTAGCCGTGGTCGGTTTAATATGCGGGTGTTTTATTAGCTTCTTGTAAAACTTAGCAAAAGTAGTGCCTATGTCAATTTTAATGCTTTGCAGACGTTGTTTGCCAATGGCAATATTATCAATTAACTGCTTGACACTCATACTTGGTGTAACTAGGTATTCTCCAACTTGTATGTTGGATGGAATGCCGTGAATATAATATGCTAGTTTAAGGAATCGTGGATTGCTGATTATTTCTTTAGAATGAAGTTCATTAATTATTGATACTAAACCCTGCCCTTTATCAACCACTAATACTATGTCTTCATCAGTATTAAGTTTAGTGCTAATAATGGAGTAAGCAATAAGTTTACCTAAGGTGAAGCCAAGGATAAGGATTAATACTATTAGCCCTACACCCAAAATATATTTGATATTCTTGGGGGGTAAACCGGTGCTGCCGGACATAAACTTTAAGCGATTAAATGTGGCTTAGTATCAAGGAGGCGTTAGTGCCGCCAAAGCCAAAAGAGTTTGACAATGTGTGGTTTATTTTTTTCTCGCGTGCTTGATGTGGAACTAAATCTAAATCACACCCTGCGTCAGGATTGTCTAAATTAATTGTTGGAGGTATGATGCCTTCTTTGGTTGCAAGGGTAGAATAGATGCCTTCTATGGCACCGGCAGCTCCGAGTAAGTGCCCAGTCATTGACTTGGTAGAACTTACTGCCACACTCTTGCTGGCAGAACCAAATGCCTTTTTAATTGAGTTTATTTCAGCTAAATCACCAACTGAGGTTGAAGTGCTGTGTGCATTTATATACTGAATGTCAGATGGATTCAAAGAAGCATCTTGTAAAGCATTTTCTATGGCTAAAACAGCTCCAGAACCATCTTCAGGTGGAGAGGTAATATGATGAGCATCTGAGCTCATACCAAAACCAGTCACTTCAGCATAAATGGGGGCAGAACGTTTTTTCGCATGCTCATATTCTTCTAAGACGAGAACACCAGCTCCTTCGCTCAAAACAAAACCATCGCGGTCTTTGTCCCAAGGACGACTTGCCTTTTGCGGTTCATCATTACGCTTGGAAAGTGCCCGCACCGAGATGAAACCAGCCAATGAAATTTCACTGACCATGCCTTCACATCCACCAGTAACTGCAATGTCGCAATCACCATATAAAATGGAACGATAGCCCATACCTATGGAATGAGTGCCGCTAGTGCACGCAGTTGCTATTGCAACGCTTGGACCACTGAAGCCATATTTAATTGAAACCATCCCAGCTGCCATGTTGATGATATTGCCAGGAACGAAGAAGGGTGAGACCCTAGTCGGACCTTTGGCAGTGAGAGTTTGAGATGTCTTGTGTATCCCATATAGTCCACCAATACCAGAACCTATATAAGTAGATACTCTATTAGGATTTGGGACTTGAGTAGCTATGCCAGCATCTTTGACCGCTTCATCAGCAGCAACGAGGGCATAGATAATAAAAGGATCTACTTTCCTAGCATCTTTTGGATCTACAATGCCATCATAAGAAAAGTCCTTAAGTTGTCCACCAAACTTGGTGGCATAGTTAGTGGTATCAAAAGTATCTACATTTGATATACCACTAGCACCAGCAACAATTCCTGCCCAGTTGGATTTGGTGTCATTGCCCATAGGCGACACCATTCCCATACCAGTAACTACCACGCGACGTGACTTAGACCTAGACAAATTATGAGTTAAGTTACAGCAGTTATTATTTGTGTTTCAATCTTGAAACACATTGTTTTAGATTTCGTTATTT
>JAAOII010000171.1 GCA_015163845.1 Candidatus Portiera sp. | reverse complement strand
TTGCTCAAGTAGCTGCTCGCTCCAACGAAATAATAAAAGCAAGACCAATGCTTGGTCCTGTATCATTATTATAGTATATCCCCAGCTGTCTTATGCTATATCCAGGGTGTATAGGTCCATAACATATTGGAATTTTTTTGCTTTTTAATTTGATGCATAGTAGTAGTATAACCTAATCCGTGATGTGCTCTTTCGGTGTTATACCAAAAGAGCCAGTCAGATAATTTGCTATAAAATAACTGAGGGTCGCTAATCAATAGTTCTTTATTCATAACTTCTATAACTTAGCCAAAAGCGCTATGCGTTACTTGTTATTCGCTTCTTGACTGGAAGTCCATAATAATTGCTGGGATCTTCTATAAAAGTATTGTCGTTTGCCACCTAATTATTGGGAATAATCTATAATATAGACATATGCCCAAGATAACTTTTTTAGCTAACGAAACCTATTGCCCTGAAGGCAAAGAAATTGAAGCCAATACTGGAGAAAGTGTGTTGGATGTAGCATTACGTCATGGTATGGAAATAGAACATGCTTGTGAAAAATCCTGTGCCTGCACTACTTGCCACATTGTAGTTAGAAAGGGCTTGGATTCTTTGGAAGAATCAAGTGAAAATGAAGATGATATGCTTGATAAAGCATGGGGACTAGAACCAGAATCACGGCTCGGTTGCCAAGCCATTGTTGCTCAAGATGATTTAGTCGTAGAGATACCTAAATACAATGTTAATATGGTATCCGAAAACCATTAGTTTATAATAGACAATATAATGAAATTAACTTGGCAAGACACTTTAGAAATTGCGATCCAGTTAATGGAAAAGTATCCAGATGTTGCCCCCCAATGGGTAAGATTTACGGATATGCATAAGTGGATATGCGAATTAGAGGACTTTAGCGATGATGCTGATAAGTCCAATGAAAAAATACTTGAAGCCATTCAAATGGCATGGATAGAGGAAGCAAAATGACCGAAAAAACATTATCAATTATTAAACCAGATGCAGTAGCAAAAGGAGCTATAGGGGCTATTTTAGCAAAGTTTGAAAAAGCTGGACTTAAGATAACCGCTTTAAAAATGACGCACCTTAGTCGTGAAGAAGCTGAGAACTTTTATATAGAACATAAAGAAAGGGGCTTTTTTGGCGAGTTGATAGATTTTATGACATCTGGACCAGTTACAATTCAAGTGCTTGAAGGAGAAGATGCCATAGCTAAAAACCGTGAATTGATGGGCGCCACTAATCCCCAAGAAGCTGCCCCAGGAACCATTCGCGCAGAGTTTGCCACTAGCATTGATGCCAATGCAGTACATGGATCAGATAGTCCAGAGGCGGCGGCAAGAGAAATTGGTTTTTTCTTCAAAGAATAATAACCCAGTGTCACTTGTATAGGACATTGATAGATTCTTTAGGCAATAAAATATTCAGGTGCTTCAACTAATCAGAAGTTTCCCCTACTATAATACTTTGAATATTGTGAATGCTTTGAATACTGGGTGGATAATACGCATAAGCTGGATTGTTTTTATATCCAGTGTTTTTACGGCATGTGCTAGCAACCCTTCCGCAGATAAAGCGGACGAGGAATATATTCGCATCTATGGTCCAGCTAATGCCCACATAGAGCTCGCTCTTTCCTATGTATCTGCCAAAGATTTCCCTTCTGCATTAGAGCAATTAGAAAAATCAGCCAATTTAACACCACTTAACTCAGAACTGGACCATGCCTATGGAATTTATTATCAAAAGACCGCCGACATAGAGAAAGCGCAAAAGCATTTCCAAGATGCTGTTCGCAAAGAACCAGCGAATCCTCAATACAATAATAATTACGGAGTTCTACTCAGTCAAATAGGTAAATATAAAGAAGCCCTCAAGAGATTTTCTATTGCCTACTCCAGCGAAGAGTACTCTAATCGGGCGGCAGCTTACGAGAACCATGCAGATATTAAAGTGCAACAAGGAGATCATGCATCCGCACTGAAAAATTATAAAAAGGCGCTTGAACTAAACCCTCAATGGTTCCTGCTGGAAGTAAAGATTGCCAACTCTCTTTACAATCAAGGCATTTTTGCAGAAGCCCATAATAGTTTTGAAAATTATATGCTCAGAGTGAATTCATTAAGCATTCGCCCAAGTAATCAAGATATTGAACTTGGCTTGGCAATAGCCGCAGCAATTAAGGATTATAATAAAGTTGAAGAATACAAAAACTTGTTGGAAAAACTTAACTAACATATTTAAACTACAAGCAAATGA
>JAAOII010000170.1 GCA_015163845.1 Candidatus Portiera sp. | reverse complement strand
GGGAATGGCAAAGGGGTCTTTGATTTGTTTCAGGTAAGTCATTGCCTGCTGGTGGAGCGAGTCATTTGACCAACCTGCATAGTTGACACTGGTGACGAAAATGCCTTCTTTCTTGTCATTGACAATGATGTGTTTTTCCAGTAGTTCGCCATATATGCTAATAAACTCTTGGTAGTGTCTCTCGCCTGGATAGGCAACAGCTGAGTTCGGCAGGGTTAGGGATAGGAATAATATGGGAAGTAGTGTGAACACTAATACAAGCTTTAAGAACCGCCCTGATAAGGTGCGTAACTGCTCAACTCTAATAACCATTTTATCCATAATATTCAAGCAACTTGCAAATCATACATGCAAGCATCTATGCTGATGTTATTATACTCTTATATAGTGACTTATTATAGCCTCTAATTTAATCTCCCGTGATTAACTATATGAGTAAGAGGTAACGTTAGTTTTATTTAAAGTCAGTTTATGTATAGCTACTATTTAAAAATCCCACTATTTCAGTAGAGATATAATTACTATTATAAATACTCTACTATCTATTAGTAGTTTGGGGCGCCTTTTCTTTAAAGGATGGAATACCTGAAGGCAACCCTACTCTCATAAAGTACATTGCAAATGCTTGAGATAAATGTTCCCTATATGGTGTTAATAGACGTTTACGGTTTTTTTGTTTAGCAACAAATTTTTGAATAAAATGCAGAGGGACTGAATGAGTACTTCTAAAATCTACAACTAGGAAGTCGGACTCTCCTTCAAGATCACATCTATTTAATAAGTGAGTGCCTAGATTTCTACCTTTGCGTAAGCTCTCTTTTTTATTATCTGTGTCATACTCAGGCAAACTCTCTAACTTAGCAAAAGGACAAACCAATACTAAGTTTGTTTTACCAGAAACCAAATCACAGGATTGACTCATAACTATAATATCATAATCATTAATATCATATACATATTCTTCATTTTCAACTGGATCCTCTTCTAGATTAACGATAGGGCACTGCATAACCAAGTCGCCTTGCTGCAATAATTCATCAGGTGAAATGTCAGATGCAACATTATCATACCAACAATCGTTAGGGTTATCCACTTTAACCGCTATTCTTCATAAGATATAGCTAACTTGCCTCTTGTAATTTTACCTATTCTGCCAGTAACTTTATAAGTCCTAACTGGAGGAATAAGAGGAAAGTCAATATCATCCATATCCTCTTCTATTTGGGCATCATCTTTTTCAACTTGATATTTATTATGATCTACTGATAAAGTAGCAAAGATTTCACGGAATAACTGCACATAAAATAATTCAGAATTACTTGAAGAAATGCTTAACGCTTGATTAGATTGCTGATTATATGAAAAACTATGAGTGTTTTCTATATGATAGCTGGGTAATGATGAGGTAGTTGGTGATTCAAACAAAGGTATGTCTAACATAATAATTAATACTCCGGGTTTAATTTGTTTTCAATAAAATCTTGATTAAGTAATTCAAAAAAAGCTCTCTTTTCCTTAGTGTGACAATCTTCAAGTTCTTGCATAATATCATTAGTTATATCCCCAGTCCAAGTGGCTATATCAATTACAGAAGATTTAGCACTCTCTTTTTTGTCCTGCATTTGAACATCATTAGCAATGTTTAAGTTGGTTATGAACTTGTCATCTTTCAAACTTAAGCGAACTCCTGTTCCAGCATCAGATAGATATTTACCTTGCATGGAAATAGCTATATTTATTTGTTCCATAATATTAAATGTAAATTCATTGCTATATAGGACACTAATTCTCTCGTGCTTTTTAATAAGAGAAATCTTTTTAATTCTTTCATGCATTTCTCCAAACTTAGCCCTTAGGGCTTCCCATCCTACATAAGAACCTTGGTTTGTTAGGGATAAAACTTTTTCTCCAACCCACAATGCGTAATCGCCTTCTTCCTTTGATAACAGATAACATGGGCTATTCTGTAAAGAAGCTTCCTTACGTCTGATAAAATCAGGCATTTGAGATGTTGGTAGTTCTCTAAGATTCGGGTAGTCATGCTTAAATTCATTATAGACAATACCTATTACTGTGCTTAATGGAATAGCTGAATCAAACACAAGCTCAATAGTAGCTCTAGTTATGGGGCAAGGGTTTATCCTTTTAGGTATCTTAATCTCCATTGTCATATTTTCGTTCATCTCCTTTAATATTATACTGAAATTTTAGGATTTTGGGGAAGGTGGGTTTGGGGGGAAATGGATTTAATGAGTATCGTGGTTAGTTAATAAGGATCGGGACGGCAGGATTCGAACCTACGACCACCACACCCCCAGCGTGGTGCGCTACCAGGCTGCGCTACGCCCCGACTGAATATATTTTAACCTAAATCTGCGGGGGTATGATGGCGGGAGCAGACAATATGCATCATCTAAGATTAAACAGGTGCTGAGATTAAATAGATGTAGGATTAAACAGATATAGTATTTAAGAGCGGAGTTTTATGTCGTGATTGGCTTCTAACTTCTTGATCATGTCAAACACCAGAGTATTGACTTGTTCATCAGTGAGAGTGGCATCGGTTGGTCGCCACTTGAGAAGTAATGCTATGCTCTTGTAGCCAGCGGGTAATTTATCTGATTGATAAACATCAAGCAGTTCTATTTTGTCTGGTTTTTGAGTAAATGATTTGTTAATTATTTTTTCTAAATCAGCATAGATAAGTATCTCAGGGACTATTAGGGAGAGCTCAAAATTAGCAGTGGGTAAATCAGAGAAGGGTTTGTATGCTGGTATTGGTCGCTCAGGTAAATCGTCTAGGCAAAGAGTGCAGGCATATAGGTCATAACCCTGTAGTTTAGATAGCTGGGGAAATGTTAGTAGGCGCGGATGGAGTAAGCCCGCCTTGCCAATGACTGAGTGGTTTTTTTTATGACGCCGAATAATGCTTATATGCTTGGATGGATGGAACAGATGGGAGTCATCTATAGTGGTGGCAATCGCAATATTAGTGGATGGGGATGTTGCGTAAACAAATACTACCTCTCCTCCTTGTTTCAATCCCCATAAGGAAAACATATCAGTTACATCAGTAAGCAGATCATCTAGGTCATATTTATACTCTTGTCTAGTGTGCTTGCTAGCTTTCCCACCTTTCCCACCTTTCCCAGTTTTCCCACTTTGAGGACGCATGGCAACGAAGGACAAATAATTATTTTGTGACAAATTATCATTTGCGTCTAGGTTATCATTTTGGGCTAATTTATCATTCTCGTCTTGGGCTTGAGTGCTTCCTTTATCTTTGGGGATAAAGCATAAACCCATCTCAAATAAATTGCACGCATTCACTTGGCGTCTTTGATTGTATGCCAAGTTTTTGAGAAGGCCAGGTAGAAGCGCTGGCCGCATGGCGGACAGGTCACTGGAAATTGGATTGGCAAGTTCTAGGGGCTTAAGTTCAGGATAAAAAAGTTCTGATTCCTCTTTGCTGATGAAACTATAGTTGACTACCTCGCTAAAGCCACGAGCAGTTAGGAAGGAACGCACTTCATCATCTGTGCTAGTAGTGGCTTGAAAATGCTGGGGCTTCAAGGCACCACGTGGTAAGGTTTGCTCTATTTTGTCATAGCCATAGACCCTTGCCAACTCCTCGCATAATGCTTCGGGACAATCAATGTCTGGACGATAATTAGGTATTGCCACTTGCCAGCCGTCTTGCTGCGACTTAATAGGTTTAAGAGTGAAACCCAACCCCTCTAAAATGGAAGTTATTTGTTTATCGGATAAGGAGAAGCCCAAAAACTTGGCAATGAAATCCCGTTGGAGAGTCAAGGATGGGTGATTACTCAAACTGAGTAAATGCTTTTCATTGATTCCGCTACTGATTGGTCCTGCTTCGCCGCCAGCTGTAGCGATGAGTAATTCTGTAGCTCTTTCTATGGCAAGTTGGGGTAGAGTTGGATCAACGAAACGTTCAAACCTATAGGCCGCCTCAGTAGATAAATTGTATTTCTGCCTGGTCCTAAATATGTTTTTCGGGTTGAATACTGCTGCTTCCAGAAAAACATCAGTTGTGTCATCGGCTATGCCAGAGTCCTTACCTCCCATTATGCCTCCCAATGCCAAGGGCTTTTCATGGTCGGCAATCAGCAAAACTTCCTCGTCCAGTTTCATCACTGAATCATCTAGCAAGGTCAACTCTTCTCCTTTAGTGGCTAAACGAACTTTAATGCCGCCAGTCAAACGACGTAAATCAAAAGCATGCAAGGGTTGTCCCAATTCCTGCATTACATAATTGGTTACATCAACTGCGATGTTAATTGGGTTGAGCCCTGAGTCACGTAAACGTTGCTGCATCCACTCGGGGGACTCTTTGCTCAAATCAATGCCTTTGACAATCCTGCCATAATATCCTGGGCAAGATTCTGGGGCAAGTAACTCTATGGGTAATTCATCTTTATGTTGTGGCGAAATTTGTGGTAAAGCCGGCGGGGTCTGCTTAACTGAATGTTCGGCATAAAGAACAGCCAAGTCCCTAGCTATGCCGCGAATGCTCAAGCAATCACCACGATTAGGGGTGATGGCTATATCTAGTGTGGTGCTGGGCAACTTGAGGTATTCACTTACTTCTTTGCCGAGTTGGGCGTCTGCTGGTAATTCCAATATGCCTTGGTGTTCATCACTAAGTTGCAGTTCTTTGGCAGAGCATAACATTCCTTGAGATAAGCTACCGCGAATCTTGCTCTCTTTAATTTTAAAGTCGCCGGGTAGAATGGTTCCTACAGCGGCTAAGGCAACCTTGATACCTGCCCGAGCATTGGGGGCTCCACATACTATGCTCAATTCTTGTGTGCCATCATTGACTTTGCATAATTTCAATCTGTCAGCATTCGGGTGTTGCTCCGACTCAAGTATTTCAGCCACTATAACCTGCTGCAAGTGGTCAGTGGATGGATTGTTAATTTTTTCCACTTCTAAGCCCGCCTGAGTTAAATCATAGGCAATTTGCTGGATATCCTGTTGAGGATTTATCCACTCGCGCAACCATTCTTCACTTAATAGCATTTTTTATAAATCATTATTTATTTAGGCAAACTGCGAGAGAAATCTAATATCATTTTCATAGAATAACCGTAGGTCATCTATGCCGTAATACAACATTGCCATGCGTTCAATACCTAAACCAAAAGCAAACCCGCTATATTTTGTCGGATCTAAATTACCTGATTTGAGAACATTAGGATGCACCATGCCACATCCCAAGACCTCTAACCATTTGGTTTCCTTCTTGCCAGAGGACTTAATCTCCCAAAGCAAATCAACCTCAGCAGAGGGTTCTGTGAAAGGGAAATAAGAGGCACGAAACCTGAGTTGCATCTCGCGTCCAAAAAAAGTATTGATGAATTGTTGGAGAGTACCCTTGAGATCGGTAAATTTGACGTCTTTGTCCACCAGCATTCCTTCCAGTTGATGGAACATGGGGCTGTGAGTGGCATCATAATCACATCTGTAGGTTTTACCTGGGCAGATTATTGCCAAAGGTGGCTCTTTAGTTTCCATGGCGCGCACCTGCCCAGTTGAGGTGTGGGTGCGTAGTAGGCGGCCGTCACTAAAATAAAAAGTATCGTGAAGAGAACGGGCTGGATGCTGAGGTGGGAAGTTGAGCGCTTCAAAGTTATAATAGTCGGTCTCTATTTCAGGTCCAAGAACTGTTTCGTAACCAGCCGAGTTGAATATATTTTCTATACGCTTTCTCACAGTATTAATTGGATGCCATGAACCACGCTCACGCCCATATTTAGGTAAAGATATGTCGGTGGTATCTTGCAGTAACTCCGCATCCATCTTTTGTTGGGATAGAAGTCCGGCTTTATTATTGATATCCTGAGTTGCTTGGATTTTTAGCTGATTTAAGGCAGCTCCTTGGCTGCTTCTTTCAGTTGGTGGAAGTCTGCTGAGTTGTTTGAGCAACTCAGTAAGTTGTCCTTTTTTCCCTAGATAATCAGTTCTTACTTGTTGCAGTGCTTCTTCATTATCCGCTTTACTAATGGATTCTTGCAGTTGCTTGGTAATTTGACTAATATCCATGATGTGACTTATTATGGGATTGAGTTGGACTTGACGGCAACTCTGATTAGTTAATTAGATGAGATTTGCTAGGTATTAGGTTATTGAGCTTAATTACTAATAACCAGCCCATGAGTATTCCAAATATTAAGTTGTATTAAGTTCTACTGGCAGTGACAGATTATAGACCTGACTTTGCCCTAGTAGCAATTTCAGCAAAGTCCTGCTTGTTATTTACCGCTAATTCTGCAATCATCTTTCTATCTATGGCTATGGATTGTTTGTTCAACCCACTGATGAATTGACTGTAACTGAGTCCATGCTCGCGAGCTGCTGCATTGATACGCATGATCCATAAAGAACGCATTACTCTCTTCCGAACCCTGCGATCACGATAAGCATATTGGTCTGCCTTGATAACTGCTTGCTTTGCCGATCTATAGGTGCGGCTACGTGCCCCATAATAGCCCTTGGCTAATTTGAGGATTTTTTTGTGCCTATTATGGGCTACTACTGATCTTGATGCTCTTGCCATTTTCTAATTTCTCTAATATTCTCTTATTAATTGTGTGCCAATTTAGTGCACTAACATTACTTTAACCAATTTAGCATCAGAGGCCGTCAGTAGCTTCTGACTACGTAGATGTCTCTTCTGCTTAGTGGACTTGCAGCTAAAATTATGACTGGTGAACGACTG
>JAAOII010000169.1 GCA_015163845.1 Candidatus Portiera sp. | reverse complement strand
ATAATGCCGCAAAAGAAAAACCCAGATTTACCTGAGTTAGTTAGAGGCAAGAGTGGTAGAGTTATTGGTAATTTGATTGCTATATTAGTGGTTATGAAAGGACAGGCCTTGGCATATAACAAAGACAATCAAGAGGATAAGGAATTATTGTTTGACACTGTTGATAGCTTAAAGGAATCGCTGACAGCATGGATACTTATAGTTAAGGGTATGGAGTTTAAGCGAAATAATATGCGCGAGGCACTTGAGTTTGGCTATGTTAATGCAACGCGTTTAGCCGACTATCTAGTGGATAAAGGAGTTCCTTTCAGGGATGCCTATAAGCAGACGGGAATGCTGGTAAGGAAGGCAGAAGAAAAGAAGATTGCTCTGGGTGATCTAGAACTGGAAGAAATGCATAAAGTATCAAACAAAATTGATAAAGATATCTATTCTATACTGGACTATAAAAACATCATAAAATCTTATGATCACTTAGGCGGAAGTGCTCCTAACAGGGTGCGTAAGGCAGCTACTCAAGCAATCAAAGCCATCGAACGCAAGAAGTTCTAGCTGTGTAGGGTGTATTAACCGAGCGGTCCCTGATAAGTTATAAAAAGTTTGCGGCCGTCGCGATTAGTGGCTAAAGGAGCAAAGGTCTGTTCTACTAATTCAGTGCGGGCAAGTATTTCTAAGTTGAGTTTAACTTGTTTATCTGGCAAAATCTGCAAGGTCCCATCAATTGTCATAGTGTCGTCATTCCCCTGAATAATTATAGTTGGTAATTTGTCATTGCCAAATGCTTGGTTTGTTTCTCCTCGGCTAATAAAACTCTGCTGCCTCATTAATAATACTATTTGAGGGAAATCTACATTGAAGAAACCACCAGAATCTAAGGTGATGCGTCCATCCCATAGTATGGGGGTATTCTCTAGTAGATCAAGTTCTAATTTATCCATAGCTATGTTTAGCGAACCGCGAACCTTAAGCAATGCCAAGTTTTTAACTTGTAATTGCTGGGCAATTACTGATATATCCAATTTGGATTTAATATTCTCTAAGGTAAGTTCGTCCCCGGGGAAGCCAACAATCTTAACACTATGCTGATTACCTGAACTCTTAATATCTAAACAATATGAGATGAAAGGGAAACTTCCTCCCGCACATAATTGCCAGTCCATAAGAAGAACTTGGGTTTCTGAGGTAGCTGCTTTATCATTGTTAGCGTCTCGGTTGAAATATACATTAGCACTTCCCTGCCAAATATTACCTCGGTGGACATTAAGATTTACTCCTTCTGGAAGACCAATAGTATTAATTAATATGCTAACTGGCATAAGTAATACTACAGAGATTGCTAATCCGGCAAAGAATAGGATAATGAGTTTTTTATTTTCTAGCATTTTATATGCTTACTTTGGCAACGAAGTTTGCTCTGGAAGCCCTAGATTCTCTGGAAAACTCCACAGAAATTAATGTTCCACCGCGATTTATGACAGAATTAATTAAATTGAAGAAGTTTGTCCCCTGAGCTTCAGACACAGTAATGATATATTCTCCGCTAACTAATTGTTCAACTTTTGCGGTTGGTGTGTGTCTTGCCGAGAGTTGGTTAATATCCAAGATAGCATTAAAATCTCCACCTCTTACTAATATTGCCTCCTTGACTCTATCACTTTGGGATCTTAACCAGGTGAACTCTTCATAGGCAGCATCACGTGCAATAATTACCTCACTGCGCCATCCTTGATAAGGTTGGACTATCAAGGAGAAAATTATGTAGCCCAGTATGAAAGTTCCGCCAACTCTGCTGATAAATTTTTCTCGTTTGTTTAGACCCTTGTAATATTTTATTAAGGGTTCAAGTCGTTCCTTGAGTGGTGCGTAGGCAGTTTGCAGTTGAACTAGGAGAGCTGACAATTGCTTTCTGTTGGCATCTGACATAAAGCTAAACTCTATTTTGCGTGACATCAATGAACTCTTGCTATTTTTAGTAGGTTTTTGATGTTCCTCTCTGCTATTATTATCAGTGGGCTTCTCTGCGGATCTCTCAGCGAATTTCCTAGCAAATTTTCTAGCAGACCTATTGCCGAATAGTTTCTTAATGATGTTCATGATCTATTCTCTATTACTGCTTTGTGAGTATAAACCTTGAAAAAGCCCGCTGGTGTGTTTACCACATTGGTTTTCCAAGAAAGAGTTCTCCAACCCTCACTGTTTAATAGGTCAGGCATATTACTCTCTTCCTCTCTTGATTCAAAAACTAAACTCACTCTCTTGCTGTCAGACGTAAGCTTAAATTCAAGCAAATTACAATTATTACACTCTCTTAATAAATCAGCTAAGCCCTTTAATTTACGCCAAATATCAGAATCATCTGTAGCAGAATCACCCGCTATATCTTGTAAGTTGATCAAAACCCTATTTCGCAACTGGCTTATATCTGTGATTTGTTGACCAAACATTTGCTGATATAACTCTTTGCTACGAACATGTATCTCATTGGTCTGAGATTTGTAAGTCATTATATTAAAAACATCTGCGAGTAATACAAGCAACAAAAAAGAGGCCGCTAGAGCCACTCCTTTGAATGGAGTAATCTTGAACTCATCATCCTTACTCTGACCTTTGGTGACATATTGAGAATGGAGCAGGTTGGCATCAATGTTTGGAAGTTGTGCTTGGCTCAAGAAATCTAACCATTCTATCTTGTCGCGGCCAACATATTTTTGGAATTGTTTAGGCACCAAGGAACTCTTAGCGGTTAATATTTGAATATCTTTATTATGTTTTTCCGCCTCTTCCTCCAGCAAAGAGAAGAATAGCTTTCCTTTGCCACAAAACCCTGTGTATTCACCCGTGCGTGCTAAAGATCTTTTGGGACCAACATAGGCACTTATATACCTATCATCATGAGGCAGAGCTAATAGGTCGGGATATAAGCCAGTTGGAGCTATATTAATTGTCTCCAACAACTGCATCCATTCTTGCACTTTTGCATGTGCTGTCGCATAAATTGAGACGGGCTTAGTTCTACCACTCATTATTATCGTCAAGTGATAATTATCCAAAGGTTCTAGTAGATACTCTTCCATCATATAGGGCATGGTCTTTTGCACTACTTGCTTTCTATATACGGGAGCTTTTGCTGCAAAGAAATTAAACCACTCACTGGCAACCCAGCCAGACAAGTGCATAGGAGGAATATCAGTTGATATTGCAGGAAATTTTTTGCGCATAGAGCCAGAAAAAACCTGCCCCTGAGGATCAATAAAAAATATATTATCTGTTTCCATATATTAATTATATAACTTTCAGTTCCCTAAGCATTACTTTTGTGTCATCTTTGCTTATCATTAGTAAACTTTTTGCATATACTTTGTTGTCACCAATATCAATCAGTGAATGGACATAAAAATAGGAGCTTTTCACGTCAAAGAATCTGGAACAAACATTCCTGTTTTTCTTCATTAACCTACAAAAACTATTAATGTTGGCATAGGGACGGCCGGCACTAATAGTTATAAACTGCTCTGCAGACCCGAAGTATTTAACTACGGACTGCAGCATTTCATCATTTGCAGTATTGACATTAATTTTAACCAACTCATCAATTGTGGGTAAGAAGCTCATGTAATCATTGGCTTGGACTAGGATATCTTCAAGTCCTTCTCTCTCCCTTAAGCTAACCATTAAGCGTAACTCATTGATGGAAACCATTGGTGCATTAGAAAAGCGATATTTATCAAAATAATCACTGTCAGCTAAATATAGACGGTCTTTGCTTTTTATGTCTCCATCAGGTCTCAGCCAATTAGCAACTTCCGAGTATATCTTATTGTCGCCAAGATTTAAGCTGGCAAATATATTTCTCAGTATCTCTATGGCATGTCTTCTATTGTTGCCTCTTATATTAAGGTTATTGACATTGAATTGGGCTTGGGCATCAAAGATGATAAATTTTACCTTGCTACCATCAAATTCTAGATCTTCAACTGGTGTTGCCCAGGATTCATCATAATAGTCATACTGTTTGCTATCATCATCTTCATCTTGATTTAGTATCATTGCCATGGCGAGGTTTTCCACTGATAAAACACTAAGTATTGCTTTATTTTTTTGAATGGCGTAGCCCTGAATTCCTATATCAATATGCTGTTTATAAGACATAGCAGATAAAATCGCGGTTATTATGGCAATGGCTGCCATTACACTGACTAAGGCAATGCCTTGCTGGCGAACTGATTTCATTATATTGCTACTCCGGTTGCTCCAGGGAAAAATAAGACAAACTCTCGAGAATCCTCAAGAATAATTCTTAAAGATACGGCAGCTGGTAAAATTAGGAATTCTTTTTTGACACTTCTGCGGGTTAAAGCAGTTGCTGGCCATTTTGTTTGTTCGCTTAATGAATTATCCTTGTTAGCTGAGTAGACAATAACTTGGACATCATATACGTCTTCAATGAGGACGCTTTCTTGGGCAAAATCATCTAGGTTCTTCTTATCTCTATCTAGTATCCCCCATTCATAACGATATAGTGTGGAGTCAGCAAATCTGTAGGCTACTCTTGAGAAGCCAACCTGTGGGCTGGCAATGCCTAATTGCTTAATTCTTTCGTTTTCTCCATCAATTATGCTGGCACCACTTCTAGTAAACTGCAATAGATATTCGCTATTTTGATCATTAAAAACAAATGCTGCTTCGCGAGTGTTTGTGCTGGTCCTGACAGCTCTTGGAGAAATATTTATAAAGTCGTCATTGAGTATGCTAACTACTCCAGCAAAACCGGATTGGATGCGTCCGCGATTGGAAAGAGAATCAAAACTTTGGAAAGCTGAATTAATGGAGGAGAATACTAAAGTTGAAAGTATGGCAAGTAAACCAACTGCAACCATTAATTCAATGAGGGTAAACCCTCGGACACGGTTATTCATTTAACAATAGTGGAAACAATTAATAATTGCCTCTCATCCTCATCAAAGACGGTGAGAGTTAACTTTTTGATATCATCAATATCTTTAAAGAAATAATCTTCTTCATTGATTATAAGCTCAAATTTGTCTCCACCAATTTCTACAAACTCTGGAATTATGTAGTCACTATCTAAAGCTTTATGAGTTAATTCTCCTACAGCTATGGTCTGGGCATTTAATTTATCGCGCAGATAAATGATTGAGTTTGCATATTGGCTAAGCCCTTGAATTAAGCCAACTAGTGCTATGGCAGCCACGACTAGGGCAACCATTACCTCTAATAAACTGAACCCTTTTTTGTTAGTGGACTCTTTCAAACTTGCCCAGCTCCGTCCAGGTAAAACTATAAACTATCTCTCCCTTATCATCAATGAAACGGAAACTGCCTCGGTTACTTAAACGTCCATCGGGGAAAAACATAACTATGGGTGTAATTTCATATTCTGCCTCCCCATCATCCTCACCATCCCCATCATCTAGGTTTTCTGAATTGTCGT
>JAAOII010000168.1 GCA_015163845.1 Candidatus Portiera sp. | reverse complement strand
CATTGTCGCACTGGAGTTAGCGGGGTTTATGCCATAGGAGATTTAGTACGTGGTCCGATGTTAGCTCACAAAGCATCAGAAGAAGGGTTAATGGTGCTTGATATTATTGCTGGCAAGAAAGGTGAAGTCAACTATGATGTAATACCTAATGTCATCTATACTTCTCCAGAAATTGCTTGGGTAGGCATGACAGAGAAAGAAGTGCAAGAGAAATCTATTGACTATAAAGTCGGTGCCTTCCCCATGGCTGCCAACGGTCGTGCCATGGCAAACAATGACTCAGCTGGTATGGTGAAACTAATAGTTGATAAAGAGACCGACAGAGTATTAGGAGCCCATATTATTTCTCATCAAGCAGGCGAACTTATTGCCCAACTTGTAATAACCATGGAGTTTATGGGTAGTGCTGAGGATTTACAACTCACCATGTTCGCTCATCCAACAATTTCCGAAGCCATCCATGAAGCATCATTGGCGGCAGATAATAAAGCAATTCACATTACCAATAAAAAATAATGAACCTACACGAATATCAAGGCAAACAACTTTTCGCTTCCTATGGAATCAAGGTCCCCAATGGGACTAGAGTAACAGAAGCCATGGATGCAGCAGAGGCGGCCCGCAAACTCGGTGGTAATAAATGGGTGGTTAAAGCCCAAGTTCATGCTGGAGGACGCGGTAAGGCGGGTGGTGTGCAATTAGTTGACTCTTTGGATGAAGTGGAAAACTTTGCTAAAAAGCAATTAGGACAAAGATTAGTTACCAAACAAACAGATAAAGATGGCCAACCAATTAGTAGCATACTAATAGAAAATTGTACCAACATCAAGCAGGAATTATATCTTGGAGGATTAATTGATCGTGCTCAACAGCGAGTTATTTTTATGGCATCAGCTGCTGGCGGAATGGACATAGAAGAAGTGGCAGATAATCAACCAGAGAAGATTTTTAAAGTAACCATTGACCCAATAACTGGAGCCCTACCTTTTCAAGGACGCTATCTGGCTTTTCAGTTGGGCTTGCAAGGCAAGCAAATCAAACAATTTGTAGATATATTCACCAAATTGGTTAAGTTATTCCAAGACAAAGATTTATCCTTGATAGAAGTTAATCCTCTAGTGATTACTGATGAAGATGATCTTTTGTGCTTAGACGCTAAAATCACTGTGGACTCCAATGCTTTATATCGCCAAGGAGAGTTACTGGAAATGCGTGATGAGACACAAGAAGATAAGCGCGAGAATGAGGCGGCAGCCCATAATTTGAGTTATGTTGCTTTGGATGGTAATATTGGTTGCATGGTTAATGGAGCTGGTTTAGCCATGGCTACCATGGATATTATCAAGAGCAATGGTGGTGAACCAGCAAACTTTCTTGATGTCGGTGGAGGTGCTACTAAAGAGCGGGTTAGTGAGGCATTTAAAATAATCTTGGCATCATCTGGAGTTCAAGCAGTTCTGATTAATATATTTGGTGGCATAGTTCGCTGTGATTTAATTGCTGAAGGCATAATTGCAGCCCTGCAGGTAGTTGGAGTTTCAATCCCTGTTGTAGTGCGTCTTGAGGGTAATAATGCGGAAAAAGGTATGAAATTACTCGAAGCTAGTCCTTTGGATGTCATAGCTGTAGAGGGGTTACAGAATGCAGCAGCAGCAGTGGTGAAGGCCTCTAAAGCTTCTGCTTCTTAATTAATAACTAATTTATGATCTATTACATAAGAACTTTTAAACTACTAACTTTGAGTAGTTTATTGTTTTTGTGTCCATCAGTTTTTGCAGGTAACTATTATCTAATGGAAGGTAATGCACGAGAAGGATATATAAAAATTGAGCTTGAGTTGATTCCTGGTTTAGTAGCAGATATTCTTGGTGATGGTTGGTTAATGGCGGCGGATAATTTAAAGCATATTGATGGGATTAATGAAAAGCAGATTAACTTGGTCATCTATAATTTACATCGCCAAGATGAATTAGGCACTGAGCTTTTCTTAGCAAATGCTAAACCAGGATTGACACCAGTATTTAAGGATATTGGAGGCACTTACCAGATAGTTACGGGCAATGTGAGAGTAGTATTTGCATTGGACCTTAGCCACGAGCAAGTGCAGGGGTTTTTTGAAGATTTTGACATTACTAAGTTTAGAAAAATAAGTTGGCAAAAAAATGGGTATGAGGTGTCCGTGGCACCGGGTATTCCAGCTTTAGAATTGGCGGACAGATTAAGAATCATGCCCCAAGTACTGGAGACCTACCCTGATATATGGATGAATCGCTATAGTATACAATAATGAGCATATTAATAAATAAAAACACAAAAGTTATAACCCAAGGGTTTACTGGAAATCAAGGGAGTTTCCATTCAGAACAAGCAATTGCCTATGGCACCAATTTAGTTGGTGGCGTAACTCCTGGTAAAGGAGGACAAGAACATCTTGGATTGCCTGTATTTGATACCATGGCGGCCGCAGTAGTAGCTACTAATGCCGATACTTCGGTCATTTATGTTCCAGCTCCTTTTTGCTTGGACTCTATCATAGAGGCCGCCGCCAGTGGAGTTTCGTTGGTAATATGTATCACCGAAGGAATTGCCGTGCTGGATATGCTGAAAGCGAAGGCCTATTGCCAAGAAAAAGGTGTGCGTCTAGTTGGTCCTAATTGCCCTGGAGTTATCACTCCGGGCGAGTGCAAGATAGGCATAATGCCAGGAGATATACATAAACCTGGTCGGGTTGGGGTAGTGTCCCGTTCTGGAACCTTAACCTATGAAGCGGTTAAGCAATTATCAGATTTGGATTTAGGGCAAAGCACTTGTGTAGGTATTGGTGGTGATCCAATTGCTGGAAGTAGTTTTACTGATATCCTCAAGTTATTTGAAGAAGACGAAGGCACGGACTTAGTTGTCATGGTGGGAGAAATTGGTGGTTCTGCTGAAGAAGAAGCTGCAATGTTCATCAAAGAGCATATGAGTAAACCTGTTGTGTCTTACATAGCTGGTGTTTCAGCTCCAACTGGGAAAAGAATGGGGCATGCTGGGGCAATTATTGCTGGTAGCAAAGGAACGGCAGAAGCCAAGTTTGCTGCCTTGCAAGATGCGGGAGTTAAAACAGTATCTAGTGCAGCTGACATAGGTGAAGCAGCTGTATCATTACTCAAATAATAGTCAATATTG
>JAAOII010000167.1 GCA_015163845.1 Candidatus Portiera sp. | reverse complement strand
TCAGTCCTAATATATTGCGGAATACTTCCAACCAAGGTCCGCTAGATGGCATAAACTGTCCCAGCCCAGCGGCAAATAACAATAATGGTAAACCCATGCCCCAACCAAGAGCTAACAAAGACCATACTCCAAACCATGGATTGCCCTGCTCCGCCAAATAAATCAAAGCCCCGGCTAAAGGTGCCGATAAACAAGTGCCGGCAATGAAAGGTGACAAGAAGCCCCAAGCTGCTGCTTTGGAATAGGCACCAGTATCTGAGTCCAGATAATTCTGGACTGGCGTGCCTATAAACTCTGGTAGAGGAATCCTCACTAGGTTAAGCATGGACAAACCCATCAGGGTAATCAAAGAGGTCATTGTCAGTAAAAATATTTGTGAGCCCAGTAGATCGCGTAAGCCACTGCCAATTAATCCACTGAACAATCCTAACAAACTGAACATTAATGACATCACCACCACGTAAGTTAAAGCCAAGGATAAGCGACTCCACTGAGTTGAGTCCTTGGCTTGCTTGCGAGTCACTATGCCACTAATAATTGGCAGCATTGGCAAAACACAAGGAGTAAAAGTTAATCCCAAACCAGCAATAAAGAATAGTAAAATTATTAAAGCGGTTGAGCTACCGCGTAAATTGTTTAAGTAAAATTGATGCGAGTTCTCTACTAAATATTCTGCATCTCCTATATCTCCTTCACCTGCCACCTCTGGTAGATAGTTTATATCCCCCTCACTACTCAGTGTATCAGCATCGGCAAATGCTATAGGAGTAATCTTGGCAAGACCATCAACTATTTTAATCAATCGACTCTGCACTGGATAGCACAGACCTTGTTCCCAGCAACCTTGATAATTAACTACAAATTTGGCGCTAGCAACTTGCGGCATCTCTAAAGTAAAGCGAGCAAAGTTGCGATAGATATCTTGTTCACCGAAGAACTCATCAGTAATGCTGGCGATATTATCAGAGGCCTCTATACTGAGCGGCTGAGGAATGACTGAAAACTTATCCTTATAAAGGTAATAGCCCGGCTCTATGTAAAACTCAATTAAGTGACTAGCTGTGCTAGCTTCTTTATCTCCTTCTATAGAGCTAAACACAGATAACTGATATGCTTCATCAACCCGCAAAGGTGTATCCGAACCAAGAGAAGCACTAACTGCTTGAGCATGAATAAACAATGTTAGCAAGCAGGATAAGAATAGTGTTAGGTATTTAAATCTAGTTGTCATTTTCTAATATTTCTTCTAATGTTTCTTATAATGTTTCTTAAAGCCCAACACAGGATACCAAGTTTCTAGTATCAACTTTGTTGAGTAGCATATTCTCACCTGGATCAAGTTCTTCTGGTATGGAAATATTGGCAAACCTGACTCTAGTCAGGCGACTCACACCATAACCAAAATGATCCCACAAGCGACGCACTATACGATTACGTCCTTCTTGAACTACCAAATGAAAATACCTATTACTTGACTTGCTATTGCGATGCATGGGAACCAAATCAATAAAGAAGGCATGTTCTCCATCTAAAATTGCTCCCTTTTTAATCATGGCAAGGGTTGAATTGTCAAATGTTTGCCAAGGTCGGCATTTAACTCTGGCAATATATTCGCGGTCT
>JAAOII010000166.1 GCA_015163845.1 Candidatus Portiera sp. | reverse complement strand
CCCGACCAATAGCCCATCTATGTCTGGCTTATCTTTAATGAGCAGATGTGCTTCGTTCTCTATATGTGGCCAGGACTCACTCATACTAAGTTTTGTATGTTTTGCGTAATTTGCATAGTTTGTAGCAGAGAATCTGCTTTCAAAGAAGCCCCCCCCCGACCAATAGCCCATCTATGTCTGGCTTATCTTTAATGAGCAGATGTGCTTCGTTCTCTATATGTGGCCAGGACTCACTCATACTAAGTTTTGCATGTTTTGCATATTTTGTACGTTTTGTACAATTTGTAGCAGAGAATCTGCTTTCAAAGAAGCCCCCCCGACCAATAGCCCATCTATGTCTGGCATCCCAGTAAAATCTTTAGCATTGTCTGCTGTAACACTGCCGCCATAAACTACCTTAATACTGTTTGTGAGTTCAATTTTTGCTAGCTTATCTTTAATGAGCAGATGTGCTTCGTTCGCCACCTTTGGTGTAGCTGCCTGACCAGTGCCTATTGCCCATACTGGTTCGTAAGCTACTATTGCCTTAGCATCTGGTCTGTGTTTTAATTCTTGGAGTAGGGGCTCAAGTTGCTCGTCCAATACATCAGATATTTTTTCACGTTCGCCCGCCGTCTCGCCAACACAGAAAATAGGTGTAATGTCTGAAGCAAACGACTGCTTAACTTTTTGGCTCAATGCTGTAGAGTTCTCGCCAAACAGAGTTCTTCTTTCTGAATGGCCAAGTATTGCATAACTTCCAAAGAACTCCTTAAGCATCTGAGCATTAACTTCCCCAGTATAGGCACCCATAGCATAAGGGCTTAGATCTTGACTACCGAGAGCAAACCCACTAGCTGGTTGTTGCACTAAGCTTCCTAATTTATCTGCAAACTCGCTGATAAAAATATGCGGAGGACAGACACATACCTGACACCCTGGCTTATCTATATGAATTTGTGGAAACTTATCTACCATTTCTCCACACCATTCACCTATTGCAGGTAAACTCCCATTGGATTTCCAATTTGCTATAACAATTATCATTGTTTAATTTTACGCCAATAAACGATAATATATGCCAATTATCATTTCTCTTTCACTTCTTTTGCATTATCAAGTGTATGGAGTGTATCAAGTGTATGGAGTGTATCAAGTTTATCAATACTGTCCAACTGCTGCAGGACTCCTTCCACTGCTTTAACTATTGCACGAGAACTTATAGTCGCACCACTTAGAGAATCAAAATCTCCGCCATCTTTTTTCACATTCCAGTTGCTATTAGACAACTGTTTACCATTGAATTGATTTATCCATGTTGACTTGCCACGTTCTATCTTATCCCCCAATCCAGGTGTTTCGCTGTGTTTGGTTACTCCTACAGCCATTATCCGATTATCCCTATCTATACCGACTAATAGCTCAATTTTGCCAGAATAACCCTCAAGAGTATTAGTTGACAAGATCCTACCAGCTAACTTAGATTGAACTGATTCTTCCATAAGGATTAAGTAGCCATCTATTTCATCTCCACTAATGCGGTTAATCCATGATTGTGGCTTAAAGTCCACTTCATCCAGCCCAACTATTTCCCGCAATATAAATTGCTCATATTGGTTTTGGCTATTTTCAATATGCGTTTCGGTATTGAAATAGAATATAAATACCAATCCCATAGTCAGTAACGAGAAGATCCCCAAAGCCACTCCACTGGAAACAATTATCTGTCTGGGCTTTATCAACTGCACCAACTGCTCCGTGGATTCTGATTCCACGGCATTATTAGCTGCTTGGTTTGCACCAGTTAAGTTACTGTCCATAGACCCTCGGTTTTACGTATTTATCAATAAAAGGTGCTACAAAATTGAAGAAAAGCACTGCAAATGCCACCGCATCTGCATAGCCACCCCATGAGCGGATTATAAAAATAAATACCCCAATCCCACAGCCATAAATTAGTCGTGACAATCTATTGGTTGCGGCAGATACTGGATCAGTCGCAACAAAGAAAGCACCAAAGACGCTCCCTCCAAGAATGAGGTGGAACCATGCAGGAGGATAGGCATCACTGAATAAATTGAATAAAGTTGCTGGAACCACTAGTCCGCATATAACGGTAACTGGAATATGCCAAGTAATAATTCTCATAAATATTAGAAATATCCCACCCAAGCCATAAACTATTGAGAGAATAATGAAAGGAATAAAATTTGCACTATCCCAAGATGCCTGCCATAATTGAAAATTATTACTACTACGTGCACTATCTAAAGCAGTAGCAGCACTATAAGCATCGGCTATAGTTAAGGCCTTGCCAAACTTACTTAGAATTAAGTCAGTTTGCGTCAGATAGTCCCAAGTCCGTGGCAGTAACCATTCAGTCATCTCAATGGGAAAACTCAATAGAAGCATGACATAAGCTAGCATAGCAGGGTTAAAGGGATTTGCCCCCAAACCACCAAAAATATGTTTACCAAAAACCATCATAAAGCATGCCCCAAATATGACATAATAAACTGGCAATTGCGGAGGTAGTGATAGAGCCAATATAAACGCACTAAGAATTGCACTGCCATCACGTAGAGTATATCCTACTGCCCAGCCCCGCAATCTCACGCATATTGATTCTGTAGTTAGGGCAGCTATTAAAGCAACAATTAGATTTAATAAAGGTCCCCAGCCCCAAAAGATCATTTGGGTGATCAGGGCAGGAGTTAGAGCGATTATGGTCCATCCCATTAATCCGCCAACATTCAATAAAGATTGCAAATTACTTACCTGGTTTGTTTGTCAAAATATCTTAATATGTCCTATATTTTAACCTGCTTATATACTTTCCCCGCCCTGAACTTCATAAACTTATGCTATAGAATGCAATTTAATTAATAGGAAGTTATTCATATTTACAACTGCTTGCGCCTATATGTTATATAATAAAGTCATGTATTCTATAATTTTGACTATTCACGTATTATTAGCACTTAGTATAGTTGTTCTAATATTGTTGCAGCAGAGCAAAGAAGGAGCAGGTGCTCTGGGTGGAGGTGCATCCGAGAGCTTTTTTGGTAGTCGCGGTAGCTTCAGTTTACTGATGAAAGTGACTTCGTTCTTTGTTGCGCTATTCTTTACTACAAGCATGGGCCTAGCAATGCTCACTAAGAATGATTTTGGTTCAGATATAAACAGCAATGTTATAAAGGAACAACAGACCGCACCCCAAGTTGAAGATGGGACGCAGTTGCCATCTTTTGAGGAGCAACAGCAAGAAATTCAACAACAGGACTCTGCTAATCCAGACGATCTCCCGTCTAATCCAGACGAGTAACATGACTTGCCGAAGTGGTGGAATTTGGTAGACACGCTACTTTGAGGGGGTAGTGACCGCAAGGTTGTGCCGGTTCAAGTCCGGCCTTCGGCATTAATTCATTGGCGCATAAAAAATGAAAATAGCAATAGTGGGGGGAGGAATAACAGGCATTACTCTCGCTTGGCTCCTATCGGATCTCGGCAAGGTAGTCGTTTATGAAAAGACCTCTCGTTTGGCAATGAAGCATGGATCTTTGGCTGAAGGCGTAACTATGGCACCCACTAACGAAAGCCCCGAATTATCTGAGGCAGATGCCATTAACTCTGAAACTGCTCCAGATCAAATAACTCAGGATAGCGAAAACCTAGCAGACCTAGATAAGGGAGTTCCGATATTCTTCCCTTATTATCAGGCAGATATTGCCCGTGCTTTTGAATATTTAGGTGTATACACAGAGCCCTGTTTCCCTTCCTACCTTAGCAAAGGTAAATTCCCTTTCGCTATGGACCTCCTGCCTATGCAAGGGTTTGTCTTCAAGCGCATGGCTCCATTTACTAATAGAAGAATTGAGAAGGATGTACTTACAGTATATAAGTCCCTAACAAAGGATTACCGCCAAGGCAATATCCCTACCAACCTATCATTGCGCCAGTATATTAGAGGGCTGAAGCTAAATGACAATTCAATAAATGAAGTAATTTATCCTACTATTG
>JAAOII010000165.1 GCA_015163845.1 Candidatus Portiera sp. | reverse complement strand
TCAAACAAATAGAATTACCAGCATATTCCACATGGATTTACTCTATCGGATACTTCAAGAAAAATGGGCGAGTCACTTAATAAATCAAACAAATAGAATTACCAGCATATTCCACATGGATTTACTCTATCGGATACTTCAAGAAAAATGGGCGAGTCACTTAATAAATCAAACAAATAGAATTACCAGCATATTCCACATGGATTTACTCTATCCGATACTTCAAGAAAAATGGGCGAGTCACTTAATAAATCAAACAAATAGAATTACCAGCATATTCCACATGGATTTACTCTATCGGATACTTCAAGAAAAATGGGTGAGTCACTTAATAAATCAAACAAATAGAATTACCAGCATAAATCAAGCTAATATAGATTAAAATTAGATTAGACCATTAACATAAAAAGATCTATAACCTGACAATGTCAATCACTGAAAAAAACCATAGCTATCATCTGCTCCTTATCTTGGTGTTATTACCTTTTGTGGTGCATCTAGCTTTCTACTACAATTTACCACTCAATCCTGATGAAGCATATTATTGGACTATGTCGCAGGAATTGGCACTTAGCTACTATCATCATACGGGGATGGTGGCATGGCTTTTAGTCCCACTAAACTGGCTAGCTCAGTGGTACGGAGGAATAGATGCATTGAGCATTCGTCTATACACAACTCTGCTTTTCGTTGTCAGTGGACTAGTCCTATACTATCTGCTGGCTAAGATATTGGATAATGATATAGGTCCCGCATATAACATGACCCAGCAGCAAAAGAAAAAAGCTCTACTGATATTTGCTTATAGTTTATTGCTTTCGCCTATGGCACTATTAGCAGGAAGTATTTGGACTCATGATACCCCACTCATTCTATTTTTATCACTATCTCTGCTGACTTTCTATAATGCCTATCGTCTAGGGTTGCCTAACAAAGATAATTTCACCAAGTATCTATTATTTTGGGCACTATGTGGCTTGATGTTCGGTATGAGTATTCTGTCTAAATATACAACTGTCCTGTGGGGCGGGGCGGCATTCTTTTATATGCTGTTTTCACGTCAAGGACGCCAACATTTTATGCACTGCGGTCCATGGATTGCCGCTTTAGTAGTAATCATTTGCTTTTTGCCCATAGTTATTTGGAATATTGCCCATGATTGGGTATCACTGGGTTTTCGTTTTGATCATCTAACCTCTGACGCAAAAAAACCTTTTGAGTGGAGACCTAATTTTGACTTAACTCTGGGCGCCATAGTTCTAACTCTTGGGCTGTCACTTCTATTTACAATGGGACGTGGATTGATAAAAGAAAGAAGCAAAGCCACTCCTCATATAAGTTGGTTACTATGGCAGACATTGTTTCCAGTGGCATTCTTTTTAATTGCTAGTGCTGTCAATGAGGTTTATTTTAATTGGATGATATTCTCTTTATTTTTGTGCTTAATGTTATTTGCCATTTATGCTGCTATTCACTCTAGTCAAAAATCTACTAAACCTACTATACCTGCCAAATCTACTAAAGAGTGGGGGTTGAAAGGACATTATGCCTGGCAGGTCTTCGTAAGCGGTATACTCTTCGTCTTAGTTTATGCTGATTATAACCCAGTGATGACAAAAAGGTTTTTCAGCTATGCAGAGTTCGGTCGCGAACTATCAACTCTACAAACTGCCCACCCTGACGCCTATCTTTTTGGCACAAGTTACCAGACCCATGCAGTGGTCTCGTGGACCAAGAAAGAGTTGCAACCTTACACTTTCATTGATGGCCATAATAACAACTATGATTATTTAAGTGGTAAGATTCCACCTAATACAGATGTTCTACTGTTTTCTTATGATCCCATGGAGGACAGTTTTGCCAAATATTTTGATGAATTAATTCCT
This sequence comes from Candidatus Portiera sp., assembly GCA_015163845.1. Taxonomy (GTDB): domain Bacteria; phylum Pseudomonadota; class Gammaproteobacteria; order CBDBNL01; family JAAOII01; genus JAAOII01. Next base: position 1,811 of record JAAOII010000165.1, on the reverse strand, counting down.
CTTAAAGCAATTGAGCTTAGCCATCTCGGCAAATCCCGCACTGTAATATATAGCTTCCTCGGCACCAATAACAAGTTTAAGCAATAGCAAGTTCAAGCAATAGCAAGTTCAAGCTAGAATATCTAATAGAACTTATTAGATATTCACCTGTCAAGTCACAAGATGAAACAAGCAGGCGTCGCCATAAGAGAAGAATCTATAGCCCCGATCTATTGCATGCTTATAGGCAGTCATAACCTCTTCATAACCAGCGAAAGCACACACCAATAAGAGTAGAGAAGAGGAGGGTTGGTGGAAGTTGGTTAGGAGCATATCCACACTATGGATGTTTTTTGCCTGCCCGTCTTTGCCAGGATAGATAAACAAATCAGTCCAAATATCTCCCGCCTTAAAGCAATTGGACTCTCTATCCCAAAAACTCTCCAAAGTCCGCAAAGAAGTTGTGCCGCCAGCAATTATTTTGCTGCCATTCTTACGTGTTTGGTTCAGCAAGGAGCAGGTGTCTGCAGTCATACTACAGAACTCTGGATGCATCTTATGTTGTCTGATATCACGGCTTCTAATAGGAGAGAAGGTGCCTATACCAACATGTAAAGTTAACTCGCATATTATGATGCCTCGCTGCTTTAGTTCTCCCAGCAGTTCCTTGCTAAAGTGAAGACCAGCAGTAGGAGCGGCGGCAGAACCAGATTCCTTGGCATAGACGGTCTGATAACGTTCGCTGTCTGCCTCAGTAACAGAACGTTTAATATAAGGGGGCAGGGGCATTACACCATATTTCATACAGATGTCTTGAATACTCTGATTACTCTCACCACCGCCACTCTTAAGCTGATAGAGTTTATTCTCTCCTTGCCGACTTATCCCCACAACCTCAAAATATATCCCCGCCTTGGCATCTATCAAGATGCGGCTTGCCTGTTTTAGTGGGCGAGATGACTTGATAAGCGCCTCTGCTAGGTCCCAATTCTTATATAAGCCCTTATTGTCTTGGCGGATACTATTGATCATTATCTCCACCTTGCCGCCACCTTGCAGGCCTTGCCCTTTACTACTATGCCCTTGTTCCAGATTCTCTTTTCGTCCAAAAACTCTCATCGGCATGACGCGACTATTGTTGAGAACTAGGACATCACCCGACTGCATGAATTTGCCAAGTTCTTTGATCTTAGCATCCTCAAGCTTTCCACCAGCATTCTTGGGATGAACATGAAGCAACTTAGAAGCATCTCTATGCTCCAATGGCTCTTGAGCGATTAGTTCTTCAGGTAGCTCATAGCTATAATTGCCTAAGTCATATATGGCGAGAAGCGACTTTTCTAAATATTCTTTAGACATCAGTTTTCGTAAGGAGGTATATATGGGGGTGCATCATAGAGGGATATTATGGGGAGTATGGGGAGTATATTGGGTGCTTGCAAATATTATTTAATGGCATAATAGCTCCATTATAATGTCTACACAACAAAATGGAGGTTTCGTGTCGTGTCTAATAGATTTATATTCTTAATTGTTGCGTTGTTTATTGTCGCTTGCAGCAATGCTAGTCCTAGTGGCGGTGGTTTTATTGAAGCTAGTGTAACCTATGTTAATTTTGCTGCTGGTAATCAGGAGCTCGTATTGCAGATCTAGATATTTCCCACCCAGCGTCAATAAGTATGGCGTCTTATTTCTCTGTGCTAAACCATCCCGGCGTAATGCCCATATGCGGAGTTGGACCAGACAATAAAAGGGTATCCTATTCAGAAAAAGGTGGTAATTTATGGCTGTGTGGTTATACTGGAAGTGGAGATACTTTATCCCTTAATAAC
>JAAOII010000164.1 GCA_015163845.1 Candidatus Portiera sp. | reverse complement strand
TAGGAGGGAATATAATTCAGGGCAAGTCATGTGGGTTATCAGTCACAGTAATTGGAGATGGCAACCAATGCCTTGGCAGGCGGGGTGCGAAAGGAATACAAGTAGGAGATGCCATTTATGTTAGTGGTTTTTTAGGCGATGGAGCTGCTGGTCTCAACTATGCAAGAAGCGAGCCGCAGGAACTCAATAAACATCAAGCTACTTTAAGAGCGGCCTACTATTGCCCCGCCCCGCGTGTCTTATTGGGACAACAACTGCATGGCATTGCCAAGGCAGTCATTGATATCTCGGATGGGTTGCTGAGTGATTTACAGCATATATTGGATTTGAATCAAGATCAGCCAGGCACCAAAACAGGCAACAAAACAGGCAACAAAACAGGCAACAAAACAGGCAACAAAACAGGCAACAAAACAGGCAACAAAACAGGCAACAAAATCGGAGCGGAAATATCTTTAGCTAAGTTGCCTTATTCTCAAGCAATCTTGGCAGAGACCTCAGAAGGAGAACGACAGGATTATGCTTTAAATGGTGGCGATGATTATGAATTATTAATGATTGTTGCACCTAGCGAACAAGCCAAATTGGAACAGCTCGGATGCATCTGTCAGTTAACTCATATAGGCACTATTACATCCGCCACCTCTGGAGTGCAAGTTGTCGGTATAGGAGCAGCTGGAGAAAAACTATCACTTAGGCAAAAGGGCTATAAACATTTTGGTTGATAATTGAATAACTACTGGATAGCTACTAAATAATAATAGAATAAAATAACCTTATGAAAAAGATTAATAGTAAATTTCCGCGTCTAATCAAAGAGGATTTTCAGGCAGGAATAAAAGATCCTTTAGTATTATTAGCTCAAGGGCTGGGTAGCGGATGTATTACTCCGATGCAGGGGACTTGGGGGACTTTGGGAGGAGTGCTTGTTTATCTGCTAGCTCTAACCTATGGGGTAGATTATTTTAACTGGATGACCTTCGTTATATTTGCTTGCTTAGCTGGTATTCCTTTGTGTTCTTATGCTGAGGGCAAGCTCAAGAGTAAGGACCCTCATTCGGTGGTTTGGGATGAGTGGTGTGGTATTTGGTTGGCTTACGCGGTGTTGCCATTTATGCCAGCTAGTTCTATGCCAGTAGATCTATGGCTGATAATTGCTTTTGTTTTGTTTCGCTGGTTGGATATTACCAAGCCCTGGTTAATCGGTTTGATGGAAAGAAAGTTCAGCAAAGGTGCTGGAATTATGCTGGATGATATTGTGGCTGGAATTGCCACTGCCGCGATAGTTTATTTACTGGGCCTGCTCGCCGCTGCAATCTAGCCAAGTTTTAACTAAGATCTCGCCGCAATTTATTAATGGTGGCCGAAAAGGTGTTGCCGAGTTAATTCGTTTATTAGGGCTGCAATCTAACCGCAATCTATTATTGGCGGCCGACTTATATATTAGATCTTATATAAGTGGTTTTGCTTAGGTTTATGACTTATGCCTTTTAGGACTTAAATGATCCAAACGCAGGGACTCAACTGCTTGTGAATAATCATTGGCTGATATGATCGCCGAACCAGCAACCAGAATATCTGCCCCTGCCTCAATGCAAGCACCAGCGGTCT
>JAAOII010000163.1 GCA_015163845.1 Candidatus Portiera sp. | reverse complement strand
GCGATAGATTTATGCTATCCAATGGCCATGGTTCAATGCTTCTGTATGCTTTGCTACATCTCAGTGGTTACGCCATAAGCATAGAAGACATAAAAAACTTCAGGCAATTTGGTTCAGTTACAGCGGGGCATCCTGAACTGGAAACCCCTGGAGTGGAGACAACCACCGGACCTTTAGGGCAGGGCTTGGCAAATGCTGTCGGTATGGCATTAGCTGAACGCAATTTAGCTAGCGAATTCAACCGTGACGGCTTTGATATAATTTCTCATCACACCTATGTATTTGTTGGTGATGGATGTCTTATGGAAGGCATCTCTCATGAGGCCTGCTCTCTTGCTGGCACTTTGGGCTTAGGCAAACTAATTTGCTTTTTTGATGACAATGGCATATCCATAGATGGCGAAGTCAAGAACTGGTGCCATGATGATGTCAGGCAGAGATTCGAGGCCTACAACTGGAATGTCATCGGTCCCATAGACGGACACAATCACCAAGAGATAGAGGAGGCGATTACCACAGCACATAGTGACAATTCTAAACCAACATTGATAATCTGCAAGACCCACATAGGTTATGGCTCACCCAATAAGGTTGACACTGCTGGTGCTCATGGAGCTGCCCTGGGTGATGAAGAAATTAACCTAATGCGTAAAGAATTATCATGGGAACACCCACCTTTCGTCATACCAGATGAGGTTTATGGTGAATGGGATATGAAGAGTAAAGGAACTTCTCTGCAAGAAGAATGGCAGAAGTTATATGAGGGCTATCAAGCAAATAACTCACAGGAAGCAAGTGAGTTGGATAGACGTTTATCTGGCAAGTTACCAGAATCTTTTACCAAAAGTAGCGAGGAGTTTATCAAACGACAAAACGAACAAGGAGAGTCCATCGCCAGCCGTCAAGCATCCTTACAGGCAATCAATCATTTCACTTCTTTAGCGCCAGAAATTATTGGTGGTTCAGCAGATCTTGGCGGATCCAACTACACCATACATAAAAATGTTTCTCCCATTGATAACAGCGGCAAGCATGGCAACTACATCAACTATGGAGTTAGAGAGTTAGCCATGAGTGCAATAATGAATGGTATTTCTTTACATAAGGGCTATATTCCTTATGGCGGAACTTTCTTAGTATTTTTAGATTATTCTCGCAGTGCCGTGCGTTTAGCAGCCTTGATGAACATCAAAGTTGTTTTCATTTTCAGTCATGATTCAATAGGTGTTGGTGAAGATGGTCCGACTCATCAACCAGTGGAACATTTATCCATCCTCCGCCATACTCCAAATGTTCGCAGTTGGCGTCCTGCCGATACTGTGGAGACAGCAGTTGCTTGGTTGGATGCTTTACAAGGAACTGGCCCGAGTAGTTTAGTTATTTCACGCCAGAAGCTCAACTTCCAACAGAGGGATGAAGAACAAATTAATAACATAATAAAAGGAGGTTACTCTTTAATTTCTGGCGGAGATTCGCCAGAGTTCACTGTTATCGCCACTGGCTCGGAACTTGAACCAGCCCGCCAGGCAGTAGTAAGACATAACCAAGAAGGACGAAAAGTGCGACTGGTTTCCATGCCTTGTTGTGAAAGATTTGATGAACAAGATGATAATTATAAACAAAAAGTATTTGCTACCGAATACTCAAAACGTTTAGCAGTGGAAGCAGCTAGTGCAGATTACTGGAAAAAGTATGCAGACAATACCTTGGGCATGAATGGTTTTGGAATGTCAGCTCCAGCTGGCGAGTTATTCAAGCATTTCGGTTTGACTGAAGATTCTATCTACGCCCGCATCAAAGAACTACTCTAGTAGTTTTATTAGCATTCCTACTTACATAGCTACATATATAGACCTACAATTTAACGAATAAGAATTCGTAAATCTGCCGGCCTTCATTAAGCCCCTTCTGTTCAAATTTAGTAATCGGGCGTGACATTTGTCGTCCATCGGCATAGCCTTCAAAGAGGTTCTTAATAAGTTTATCCTTCTCTATAGTGGTCAGGACATCCATAATCTCTTCAGCATATTCCTGCCAATCAGTGGCTAGGTGCATAACCCCTCCTTTCTTCAGTTTAGCAACCATAGTTCTGACGAAGTCCTCTTTAAGTAGACGCCTTTTATGATGCTTCTTTTTAGGCCAAGGATCTGGGAAAAGCACGCGTATCTCATCTAATATATCATCCTCAAACATATCACGCAGGGCTTCTAAAGCATCATGCTGAATTAATGATACATTGGTCATGTTATTATCCTTTATTTTCTTGAGAACCCGAGCAATTCCAGTTGGATAAACCTCTATGCCTATGAATAAGTCCAGAGGTCTACTTAGTGCTTGACTCACTAATACATCTCCGCCACCAAAACCAATCTCCACCACTAATTTGCCAGGATCATCGAGGTCTGCCTTATCTTGGACAATTCCTGCGATTGTTATATTACCCAGTCGCTTTAGCCAATTGGTTGTTCCCGTCTGATAATTAACAACTAGGCCACCACCATGAGTGCTAATGAATTTATGCTTGGCAGTGCTATTTCTGCTTCTTATAGTATAGCTATTTAGTTGCTTTTTAGCCACATCTCCTTCTTTGTTAGAGGAGTTAATATCCTTGCTAATTTTTGCAGTTGCTACTGGTTTAGTTTTTTTGCCTGTCATTCTATTAATATATATGAGGGCACTTAAGAATAATTCAAGTCATTCAGCTAATAATTTACCCGCTGACTATAAAATTATTAAAGATCTTGTTTACTAACACTTATACGTTCATCAAAAACGAAACACTCACCTTCCCATAAGTTATCTGTGCCTTTGGTATCTTGGAAGTATTGAAGAATCCCGCCTTCTAATTGATAGACATCTTGAATACCTTGCTTCTTCATATACTTGCCCAACTTCTCACAGCGGATTCCTCCAGTGCAGAAGATAGCCACCTTTTTATTAAGCAATTTATCTTTGTTTTCATCTATATAAGACGCTAAATGACTAAACCTTTCCACTTGTGGGTTGATTGCATCGGGGAAACTACCCACATCAAACTCAAAGCTATTTCGTGCATCTAGAACTAAAGTATCTTTATCAGCCATTAATTGATTCCATTGAGCTGCATTTAGGTCTTTAGCTGGTGGAATATCTGTGAGAGGATCATCTATTCTAAAGTTTATGATCTCTTTGCGGCATTTAATTTTTATCCTTGTAAAAACATACTTTTTAATCGGGAAACGTCTAACTGGCATAACTGCAAAGCGATCATCCTCACGGAATATCTTGATAATATCGTCTAGTTGTTCTTTCTCTCCGCATAGAGCGGCATTCACTCCTTCTGGAGCTAACAATACAGTTCCGCGTATTTCAGGAAAGTCGCTGGAGATGCGAGAGTTTAAACTTTCACACCACTCCTCGCAATCAGCTAAATCAGCAAACCAGTAAAAAGAGATAAGTTGCATATACACTTAATTATAGGACACTCCCAACAATTTATCTAGATATATATTAGTTAAGACATAAAGAATGCATAAAGAATCTAGCTTTACTTGAATAGAGTAATACCAATTTCCAATACTGCTATATAATAACTATATGTCTTCTTTAACAGCTATAAGCGCCTTATTACTTAGTGGTTCAATATTGGGTTTCTTACCCGATGGCACTAGGAGTGAAGGTTTCTCCCAAGGTGAGATATTTCTCACGCCCTTAGCGGCAAATTATAATAATGGTTTTTCAATTTCCTATCTAAAAAACGAGAATGACATTATTGGTAATGACAATTTGATATCATTAGATTTAGCTAAGAATTTTTCCATTCGCCGCTGGTATTTTAAGGGCAAAAACATATTAGAAGTTGGCGGAGGTATAGGCACCAAACAATATTTCTCTTCTACCAAATCTTTATCCAGCATAGATGCTATATCTAGTGATGATAATGAGTTATTATCCGTTGGCAATGATTACATAATTAGCAATCACATAGGATACCTAGCTGGTAGTTTGATCTTTCGCCTGAGTTGGAATTATGAAAGCAAGCAAACATCACGCGATTTTGATGCCTACCTAGCCGATGATATTAATAAGGAGCAGAGAGATGCGGCTGAAGCAAGCGATGCTTATAAGAATTTCCGCGGCGGTGAAAAAGGCAGATCACCAATAATTAATGGCGATAATTTCGAGTTCTTGATTGCTGATATTCGTCAACAGTTACGTTACTACATAGGATCAGGTGTCTACTCAACCATTAATCTGAATATTGATAATAAAAGATTTGCCAGAGTTGGTTTTGACTATCGTGGTGATAGAGGTGCATTGCGGTTAGTGTTTGGTGGGGAGGTATCTACTTTTGGTTACAATAACTGGGAACCAAATTATCGTGCTACAGTTGGTATAGAAAAGTCCGAATCTCCAGTGGATGGCTGGCGGCTACTGGCTTTTTGGGAGGAGGGTCCCAGTGCTTACGGACCTTATCATGATATCAAGGTAAATCATCTGGGGATAAAAGCGACTCGTTTCTTTTAATATTTGCGTAGATATTCTCCTTGATGCTTTAATACCTTAATACACCGATACATCCTTTGCCTAAAACCACTTATATAATATAGAATCATTATGAATAAAGTAGCTCTAATAACTGGTGCTGCTACTCGCCTTGGGCGGGCAATGGCATTACATCTGGCTGCCAAGGGTTATAATCTTTGCATCCATTGTAATTCTTCCAAGGCCGATGCTGAGGAGTGCCAAAGATTAGCACAAGAACAAGGAGTAGAGGCGATGATCATAGCGGCTAATTTATCCCAAGATGATGAAGTTGCTAAGATCATTCCAGAAGTGAATGCCAAGCTCGGTGAAATATCTTTATTGATTAACAATGCTTCAGTATTTCACTCACAAAAGTTTAAGGATACTTCTAAGGAGCAATTCACCACCGACTTGGCAATTAATCTAAAGGCACCATTTTTCTTAACCCAGAGTTTTGCTGCTCAAGCCACCCAAAAGTTTGCTGGCGAATATTTAATCGTCAATATTACTGATAGCGTGCATAACAAGTTATCAAGCAATCACTTTTTATACAAAATTTCTAAACACGCCTTAGATCATTTCACCATGCAAGCGGCTAAAGAGCTCGCCCCGCAAATTAGAGTAAACGCCATAGCTCCAGGACCGGCATTACCACCACCAGGCAAGGATACACAATATTTTGATCAGATTGCCAAGAATACTCCACTGGGTATTGCCAGCCCCCCAGAAACTCTACTAGATGGTTTGGACTATCTGATGCAGGCCAAATCGGTTACTGGACAGGTTCTCTATATTGGCTCTGGCATGCACCTAACTTAATAACTAATGACAGTTGCGGCGCCTACTCCAATGATGCAGCAGTATCTGGGTATAAAAAGTAATTATCCAGATACTTTATTATTCTATAGAATGGGCGACTTTTATGAGTTGTTCTTTGATGATGCCAAGAAAGCATCTGAGTTATTGGATATAACCCTAACCGCCCGCGGCACTTCTCAAGGACAACCAATACCTATGGCTGGTGTTCCCTATCATGCAGCCGATGCTTATATCAAGAAGTTAATCAATAAGGGAGAATCCTTAGTTATATGTGAGCAAACAGGACAGACCACCGGTCAAGGGACTGGAGCAACTATGGAGCGTAAAGTAACTCGCATAATTACCCCCGGCACCGCCATAGAGGAAGAATTAGTAGAAGAAAAAAGTGATAACTTGGTTGCCTCCTTGTGTGTAAAGGACGAGCATTATGGTATAGCATGGATCAATTTAGCTAGTGGCGACTTCCAAGCAGAAACCATTAAAGATATTCAAGACGTCAACAATGAATTTGCCCGCTTAAGAGTTAACGAATTATTACTCCAAGATGAACAGCCAGGTTTGCTCAGCGGCCTACCTAATACTAAACTATATCCAGCTAAACACTTTGACAAAAAAATTGCCAGTGACCTACTGACTGAAGAGTTTGATGCGAAGTTCATCCAAGATATGCCAGAAGCATCAATTTGTGCTGCTGGTGCCTTGCTGGCATTTATGCGCGAGACCCAACTCAACCCTTTACGTCACTTGAACCCTCCCAAATCGCACAATACCGAAGAAGTTATTATCATTGATCCACAGAGTCGCCTTAACCTGGCAATTGATAGTGGTGGCACCTCAGACATGGACTTGTTCAACTTAATGGGCAAGACGGCAACTCCCATGGGAGCAAGATTTTTACGTCAGCAACTACATCGCCCCATTCGCAACATTGACATACTCCAAAGACGCTTTGATGCGATTGAAGAGTTAATAGCTACTGATGCTTATAAAGAATTATGGAAGAGCATAAAGCCATCTGGAGATATGGAGAGATCGCTTGCCAGAATTTCTTTGCGTAATGCTCGGCCACGTGATTTTCAGCGGATTGATTTAACTTTAGCAGTAGTCACCTCTTTGCGTGATAACTCAATTTTAAATTCTGGCGATTCTAGCTTGAAATCAGAACTGGTCAATAGCATCTATAAAGATCTAAAGTCCTTGCCTGAATTGCAAGATATTTTACACAGGGCATTAGAGGAAACCTTACCAGCAACTATCAGAAATGGAGGAGTCATTGCGGATGGCTATGATAAAGAATTAGATGAATTGAGACAAATGCAAAAGAACAGGGGGGACTATCTGATCCAACTTGAAGACAAAGAAAGAAAAGCCAGCGGAATTAACACACTCAAGATTGGCTATAATCGTGCTTCGGGTTACTACATAGAAGTTAGTCGTGCCCAAGCAGAAAATGTTCCAGGACATTTTATCCGTCGCCAAACCCTTAAGAATGCAGAGAGATTTATCACGCCAGAGTTAAGAGAGTATGAAGACAAGGCACTAAGTGCCACCGCCAATGCCTTAGCTCGTGAGAAATATTTATATGAAGAGTTGTTTACTCTCTGTGATAAGTTCTTACAAGAACTCAAAAAGAATTGCTCCGCCTTAATGCGTCTGGACTTTTTGGTTACCTTAGCAGAGAGGGCCGTCACTTTAAACTGGCATAAACCAGAACTCTCACTATCTCATGTGATAGAGATAGAAGAGGGACGCCATCCCTTGGTAGAACATCATTTATCGGAACCCTTCATAGCCAACAACTTATTACTTGATGAGCAACAGCGACTATTAATTATCACTGGTCCTAATATGGGCGGTAAATCCACCTACATGCGTCAGACGGCTTTGATTGTTTTGTTGGCACACATTGGTAGTTTTGTTCCAGCAACAAAAGCCAAGATAGGACGTATTGATCGTATATTTACTCGCATAGGTTCAGGTGACGACTTGGCAAGTGGCCAGTCCACTTTTATGGTGGAGATGACCGAGACGGCAAACATACTTAGCAATGCCAGCAATGATAGTTTAATATTAATGGATGAGATAGGTCGTGGCACTGGAACCTATGACGGCATGTCCCTTGCTTGGGCTTGTGCCAATTACATCTGTAGCAAAGTCAAGGCCTATGCTTTATTTGCAACTCACTACTTTGAGATAACTGAACTGGCAAAGAATCTTGAAGGGGCAGGGAATGTTCATTTAGTGGCACGCGAACATAATAATGATATTGTATTTTTGTATCAAATCAAAATGGGACCCACCAATCAAAGTTATGGGTTACAGGTGGCTAAACTCGCAGGTGTGCCACAAGAAGTTGTCAACCACGCCAATGAAATAATGGCTGAATTACAAAACAACAATTCAACGGGACCTATGGCTCCTAAAGAATTACCCGGGCAACCACATTCTAAACAACAGAAAGATATGTTTGCAGAAGATAAGCTACGTAATAAACTTAAGGAGATTCAACTAGATGACCTCACTCCGCGTGAAGGTCTAATTGAGCTATATAAGCTAAAAGATCTTATATAAAAGTAATTCCAAGGGATGTATAAGGGACTATATAAGGGGACGCCTAACAGAGTTTATTAAGCGTCTGCTTGACTTAACTCCACTGCTTTATCCATATCCACTGTAACTATTCGTGATACCCCCGGCTCTGACATAGTAACCCCTATGAGATGTTTAGCATTTTGCATACTCAACTGGCTATGAGTTATTATTATGAACTGCACTTCAGCCGCGGCCGCCATTTCATCCATCATATGGTTAAATCTATTTATGTTTTGATCGTCCAACATTGCATCTGCCTCATCCAACAAACAAAAAGGTGCTGGGTTGAGTTGGAAAATCGCCATTATGAATGCTATGGCTGTAACGGTTTTTTCCCCACCTGATAATAAAGAAAGCATGGTATTACGTTTGCCTGGTGGGCTGGCCATTATGCGAATACCATTCTTACCATCCTCACTTGTATCTACTTGCAGAGTCCCTTTGCCCCCCTGAGTTAAAGTTGAAAATAATTTACCAAAGCTTTTATTGACCTTATTAAAAGTTGCATCAAAGCGGCTCTTAGATTCACGATCAATGCGTTTGATTGCCTTATTAAGATTGTCCAATGCCGTGTTGATTTCCTGTTCTTGCATTAGTAAATGATCGTATTTTTCTTTTTCTTCCTTGTAGTCCTTAAGTGCCAACATATTAACATCGCCCATGCGATCATTCGCTCTTTGTAGAATATTGATGCGTGTTTGAATTGTTGAAGGGTCACCTAAATCTTCATCAAGAGTTTTTGACGACTGAGTTTGTTTTGCAGTAGGGATACGTTTCTCCAACTCATCCATCTCCAGTTCCAGTTGTTGTTCATCTCCCTTGCTTTGATCAATTTTTTCCTCAAAGACGGCAATATCTTTTTCTCCGCGTGATAGATTCCTCTCAACCTCGCGTAAGCGGTCACTAAGTTTATCCATTTCTTTTTCTTTAGCAGCTATGATTTTTGCCAGTTGATCATTGCTTTTCGTGAGTTCTGCTAATTTTGTGTCATCCTGTTTCACCGCATTACGAGCAACAAAAGTACTTTGCAATAACTCTTCGGTGCGCAGTTTATTTTTCTCTTCACTAGTGCGCAAGGTTATCAACTCTGTTTCCAAGCTTGACTTTATAGTCAATAATTCTTCCCGCCTTTCTTGTTCTTGTTGTTGCCGTGACTCCTGTTGTTGCCGTTGTTCTTGTAACTC
>JAAOII010000162.1 GCA_015163845.1 Candidatus Portiera sp. | reverse complement strand
GTGCTTAGAGTTCTCAGCGATAATGGTAGTGAATTCAAGAAGCACTTTACCCAAGCACTAAAAGATAGGAAAGTAACTCATTGGAAGATATATCCAGGTAAGCCGCAACTCAATGCTATATGTGAGAGATTCAATAGAACTATTAAAGAGGACTTCCTTATGCTGAATAAAGAACTATTGATTAGTGACCCTCAGTTATTCTATAGCAAACTATCTGACTGGCTCTTTTGGTATAACACCGAAAGAGCACATCACGGACTTGGGTATAATACTCCTATGCACCAAATTAAAAAGCAAAAAAATTCCAATAGGTTATGGACCTATACAATATCATTGTGATGAAAAATCTTGTAGTATAATACTCTTATGACTTATGTAGTAACTGCTGCCTGCATCAACTGCAAATACACTGATTGTGTCGAGGTTTGTCCAGTTGATTGTTTTGTAGAAGGCAAAAATTTCCTAGCAATAGATCCAGCTCTATGTGTTGATTGTCATTTATGCGTCCCAGAATGCCCAGTTGAAGCCATATATCCTGAAGAAGAAATTCCCGAAGATCAGCAACACTATATTGCCCTAAACGCAGAACTATCTAAAGGATGGCAACCCATCACCGAGGTTAAAGATGCTCCAGCTGATGCTGACGAATGGGCAAGTGTTGAACCGAGCAAAAAAGAAGACAAACTTATTCGCTAATCTCATTAATAAATCAGTTAAGCGAATATTCTCCGAATATTTTAGATCCACATCCTAAATATACTAAATATGCTAAATATCTAGAAATTTAAACCACTAATGTATCAATACAACGATTACGACAAACAAATGGTTATGGAACGCGTAGAGCAATTTCGCAATCAAACCCAACGCTATCTTGACGGCCACCTCAGTGAAGAAGAGTTCATGCCACTAAGATTGATGAATGGCTTATACATTCAAACCCATGCACCAATGTTGCGTATTGCCATACCCTATGGTTTATTATCGGCAGATCAACTCCATCACTTGGCAATGATCACAGATAAATACGACAAAAGCAATGGCCACTTTACTACTCGCCAAAACCTCCAACTGAATTGGCCAAAACTAGAAGAAGTCCCAGACATTCTAGCCGACTTAGCAGAGGTTGAGATGCACGCCATCCAAACTAGTGGTAATTGCATCCGTAATGTTACTGCTGATCACCTAGCTGGCGTTGCCCCAGACGAAGTTGATGACCCACGAGTATATTGTGAGATCATCCGCCAGTGGTCAACCTTCCACCCAGAGTTCTCCTTCTTGCCACGCAAATTCAAGATAGCTGTATCTGGGGCTGAGTATGATCGTGCTGCTACCCAATTCCACGACATTGGCATTTATCTTAAACGCGACTCCCAAAGCAAGAGTTCCCTCCAGATTTTAGTTGGTGGTGGCATGGGACGCACGCCAGTCATCGGCAAAGAGATTCATCCCGGCTTGGAAGAGAAGTATCTTCTATCTTATCTAGAAGCAATAATGCGTATCTATAACGAGCATGGCCGACGCGATAATAAATATAAAGCCCGCATCAAGATACTAGTCAATGCCTTAGGCATTGAAGAGTTTAGACGTCAGGTAGAAGAAGAATGGGCAAAGATTGAAGAAGAATCTGGCGACTCTCTACATCTATCACCAGCAAGAATTGATGAAGTTCGCAGTTTCTTTTCCCCGCATAAATATAATTCTGAATATGCTGTTGCTGAGAAAGAAGAGATGAAACATTCCGACGATAAAGAGTTTATGACTTGGCGTCAGCACAATACTGCCGAGCACAAAGTGGCTGGCTATAGGGCAGTTTATCTATCACTCAAACATCCTGATGCTGCACCCGGCGACATGACTGCTGAACAAATGCGTCAAGTTGCACAACTGGCACGCGACTATTCTTTTGGCGAGATTCGCGTCACCCATACACAAAACCTATTACTTGCTGATGTGCCTCGACCGCGTCTCTATGAGCTATGGCAGAAACTACAAAAGTTGAAACTCGCCACTCCTAATATTGGTATTTTTACCGACGTAATCTGCTGTCCTGGATTGGACTATTGTTCGCTGGCAAATGCTGGCACGATTGAGATTGCCGACCAAATTAACGCAAAGTTTCAGGACTTGGATTATCTCTATGACCTAGGCGATTTGCGTGTCAACATGTCAGGATGTATGAATGCCTGCGGCCACCATCATGCTGGCAACATTGGCATACTCGGTGTAGAAAAGCATGGAGTGGAATGGTATCAAATCCAAATTGGAGGTAATTCATCCAATGAAGCCGCTCTGGGCAAGGTTCTCGGTGCCTCAGTTGCCAAGGACAAAGTTGCAGATGCTTTAGGGAATATACTGGAGGTCTATAAAGACAAACGCGAAGAAGGCGAAAGTTTCATAGATACCTACAACCGCTTAGGCATCGCACCCTTCAAAGAAGGTGTGTATGGGGCAGCTCAATGAAGCGCCTCATTGACGCAGATGGCTCTATCATCTCTAACGATGCTTGGCACCCAGTGCAAGACAAAGAGGATACAGGAGATACAGGAGATACAGGAGATACAGGAGATACAGGAGATAAAGAGGCCCCAACTCCCCCCATACAAAATTACTCACTGATTAGCTTAGATGCTTGGCAGGAGATCCAACAACAGCAAGCTGACATATTTACTCAACATAAGAATATAGGTCTCCACCTATCTGGTAACTTAACCATCAG
>JAAOII010000161.1 GCA_015163845.1 Candidatus Portiera sp. | reverse complement strand
GCTGGCATAGAAAAGATTGATTCACGGACACAGGCAGAGATTACCAAAATTAAAGAAAGTGATGTGGAAATATCCGGAAATATTGAAAAATTGAATAAGGATTTGGTGAATTTAGATGCTCTATATAGTGATCAAATTAAGAGAATTGAAGAAGTAGAGAAATTTTTGAATAACATCAATGCTCGTGTTACCGAGCTTGAGAGATAGCAGAATGGGCTATGGAGTCAGGCATAATCAAACTTAGCTAACTTGGCTTAATACTCCGACATAAGTTCACGCACATAAGACCTAGCGTCAAACTCTAATAAATCCGTTTCCTTTTCTCCCACCCCTATAAACCTTATAGGCAACTTGAGCTCTTCCGCTAAGGCAAATATCACCCCCCCTTTAGCCACACCATCAAGTTTAGTTAAGGCAATTCCACTAACTGGTACTGCCTCACAGAATAATTTTGCTTGCATTATGGCACTCTGACCATGACTGGCATCAAGCACTAACAATATCTCACATTTTTGGTCTGGGCTCAATTTACCAATCACTTGAATACACTTGCGTAATTGTTCTTTAAGTGGATTATTATTGGGCATTCTTCCAGATGTGTCCATGATGTAGATATCTGCTTGATTGTTTATTGCTTCTTGCATACCTTTATATATAACTGCAGCACTCTCCACTTTAGCATCGCCTGTAGTGATAGATATTTGTAATTTATTCGCCCAGTGCTCAAGTTGTTCAACTGCGGCAGCTCTATAAGTGTCGCCAGCAGCGAGTTGTAATTTAAGACCTTTTTGTTTGTAATAGTATGAGAGTTTAGCTACACTAGTGGTCTTGCCTGAACCATTAACTCCCATGACCATGAGACAGAAGGGGCGATTTTCCTCAGGGATAATTAACTTGTGATTGACCTCGGTGAGAGTATCTTCTAGGATTTGTTCTAGGATTTTCATCACTTTTTGACCTTTATCGTCGCCTTCTTTGCCTATGAAAGAAGCAGCATCGCGCCATTTAGCAATTACTTTATTGGTCATAGTTACTCCAAAATCAGCCATGAGAAGTTCTTCTTCCATAGTAACAGCTAAGCTATCCAGAGATTTATCCTCCATGCCAATAACTTGCCTTAACCTGCCAACAAATGACTTATTGATCTTATTGATGGATTGTAATTGGTTGGAGGAATCTACTTTGCTTGCATCAAGCGTTGGCGGACTATCTTGGATGGCAGTGATCTTGTCATCCTTGACAATAGCATCTTCAGGAATAACATCCTTGGCAATATCCTTGGGTTTCTTGCGGTTCAGTTTAAGAAAATCAAATATCATGCTATGTGAGAAAAACTAAGTTTTTGGATGCTCCTATAGAACTGAAGCAGTCCGCTACGAACTCTTAGGTGATGATAACATTATGTATAACCTATAGCGGAGCACAACAAAGAATGCTCCCAAGGTCCAAAAAATCAAACTACCTAAAGTGTTTGTGATAAATGTCCTCTCATCAATTAAAGTGAATGTCGCCACAAAAATTAGCATCAACACACTCAATGGCATTAGGGCTAATAAAATTCTTATAACAGAGCCCGTAGTTATTCTCCAACTAGTTTTTATTGCCGTAATAGGATCCTCTGATCTTATAACTATAGCAAAATCAAAAAAGTTAAGGCGAGCATAAGCATATAGTCCGGGGAATACCAATAATACGAGCAGTCCTATAAAAACTATTATATTTACTAGACTGCCTCCTAGCATATAAAAGGGCATAAATGGCATCGCCTCACGGAAACATTGTAAGAGTATAACCTTTTGCTTCTTGTTTATCTTGACTAACAACAAGATAAAAGTGCATTGGAAGATAGCATTCAATAGAAAACTCAATAATACCTGCAGTAGTGCCACACTAGTTTCAGATGTAGATGGTGGCAACAAGTTGGTGGTTGCAAGTTCTATTATTTTAGATATTAGGACGAAGACAAATATCAATGTCGCAATATTTTGTAGATTATTTCTAAAAAAACGAAAACTGTCTATTAATGGCTGGAGCATGATTCTAATTAAATTGGTTATAGTTAAACACTTAACACATTATAGGATATTCCCAACAATTAGTTATGTTTGCAGATAAAAATTTATTAATCGCAACTTTTATTCATTAATTCACTTGAATTTTGTTAGATTGGACTTATATTATTATTAGAAGCTTAAAATATTTATTAATAAAGCTATAAACTATAAAATTATAAAACTATAAAACTACAATTATGTCCAAAGGAATAAATAAAGTCATATTGGTGGGTAATTTAGGGAATGACCCAGATTTCTCACAAACTGCTAGTGGTCTACAGATTACTAAATGCAGTATTGCCACAACTAAGAGTTGGAAAGATGATCAAGGTCAACGCCAAGATAAAACTGAATGGCACAGAGTGGTCTTTTTCAAACGTCTCGCTGAAATTGCTTCGCAGTACTTGAAAAAGGGCTCGCAAGTTTATGTTGAAGGAGAACTTCGCACTAACAGTTGGGAAAAAGATGGTGTTACTCGCTACTCTACAGAGATCGTTGCTCGCGAAATGCAAATGTTAGGAGGTAAACCAGGAGGAAGTTCTGGAAGCCCGGCAGAGAGTGATCGATTTGCTCCTGAGTCAAGTGCAGAATCAACTAAGCCATCCGCACAAAGCACAGATACTCAAAGTGGTAAGGCGGCCCAACCTTCATACGACGACATAGATCAAGACATCCCTTTCTAGTTGCATAGCTTGCACTTGTAGTAGTAGCTTGTATTTAGATGCTTGCTATATGCTGGTATCTTTGGGATTAAGTTAAGACAAAGTGATAAGTAATCGCTTGTCCGAGTAAAATTGAAAATGGGACACTTATATCCTTACCTATAGGCCATCTCTGTGCCTAGATATCTGATTAAGCGAACTAGATTTACGTCTATTTACTGAGTCGGTTGTTGAGACGCTTTTTCACTCTGGCAACATTATTTTTGTGAAATAAGTTGCGGTTAACTGCTCTGTCCAACAGTGATTGGGCTTCTTGGAAAGCACTCTTTGCCTCATCCTTTTTGCCCTCCTCATTGAGTTTTAGAACTTTCTTTACTAAAGTTCTAACTCTAGATTTTTGTGAAGCATTGCGTTCGGCTGCTGTAATTGCCTGCCTAACTCTTTTCTTCGCTGAAGGTGTATTTGCCATATTATTCTTGAACTAGAGGGGTAACCTCTACTGGTAATTCCACTAAATTATCAGCATCAAAACGCAACTCCACTGTGAACTCTCCAATATTTCGGATAGTCCCGCCTTCTGGCATATTGATTTGACGCTTTTCTATATTGATGCCTTTCTCTTTTAATTCGCTAGCTATGTCATTGATAGAAATAGATCCATAAAGCTTACCTTCTTCACTAGCACGCCTAGAAAAACTCAATGTTACTTCTTTAGATCTTGTTGCTTCACGAACCGCTCCTTCTTGTTTATTCAATAAGGTCTTCTCCAGTTCTTCACGCATTCCCTCGTATAATTCTCTGCTCTTATCAGTAGCAGGTAATGCTTTGTTCTGCGGGAAAAGATAATTGCGAGCATAGCCCGACTTCACCTTACAAACAGAACCTAGATCACCTAAACGATCTATTTTATCCAATAATATTACATCCATACTTACTATTATATCTTATCTATTATTAATTTTTATGACTGTCCGTATAAGGAATAAGCGCTGCATATCTAGCTCGCTTAATTGCCGTGGTCAGTTTCCTTTGAAAATAATTTGCAGTCCCAGTGTAATAAGACGGTATTATCTTACCGCTTGGGTCAACATATCTCTTAAGGAGCTCTGTATCCTTATAGTCAATTGTCTTGTAATTATTTTCTGTGAAATAGCACTTGCCTTTGGCTACTCTCATCTGCTGTCTAGGTTTTTTATTAGGTTTCTTCATCTCAATTACTCCTTGTCTTTATCTTGATCTTCGTTTTTATCTTCAGCGGAACTCTTATCTCCAACTTCAAGATTATCCCCTGTATTTGTCTCTACTGAAGCAGAGTTATCGGGCATCTCTTTTTCAGCATTCTGAGTGGTTGTATTGTCAGTTTCATCTTTGCTTATAGATTTATCTTCGGGAGTTTTATCTTCAGTAGCTGTAGCGTCTTCGGTAGCTTCACCGTCCATGGCTCCATCATTGCTGGCGGGCTTAGAGCTAGTAGCAGTAGATTCTTCAGAGACGGGTGTAGGTTTTTTCTCTGCAGCTGCAAGTCCTTGTTTAAACTCAGATCTGATTGCCTCTTTGTCTAGTGTATCAGCGTTGGCGTCCCTAGATGATGCTTTAGCTTTATCCTGTTTTAATATAGGGGATTCTTCGGTAACCGCATCTTTGCAACGGACAATCATATGCCTGAGTAACATATCATCAAACTTCCATAGCTTTTCTAATTCATCTACTGTGCTAGCTGGACAGTGAACATTGAATAGTACATAGAGAGCTCGTGAAAAGCCATCTATGTGATAGGCTAACTGACGCACTCCCCAATTTTCAAAACGGGTAATCTCTCCATCTTTAGTAAATAAGGACTCATACTTTTTAATAAGAGTGTCCGCTTTATCTTCTTGCAGATGACGAAGCACAAGCAGTACTTCATAATGCCTTTTTTCCATTTATAGTGTCCTGAACAAACAGGTTCCTTTATTAATTTTCCTTGTAAACTTAATTGGATTCCTTTGAATCTTTGGTTTAACGGCCGCCACTTTCAAGGAATAATAATAGCTAGTGACAGCAGATGAAATAATTATAACACATTTTTCTATAGATAGAAGTTTTTATTGCTTATTTAATATTCCTAGCTAGATAAATAAATATCATTATCATTAAACCACCTATTATTTGTATGGTAGTTAAAACTTCATTGAATATTAGCCAACCCATAGTGGCAGCAACAACTGGTTGTAATAATAATATCAAGGTTGCTAAAGCTGGGGC
>JAAOII010000160.1 GCA_015163845.1 Candidatus Portiera sp. | reverse complement strand
GAGTTATCCAGGGTTATTTGGGCGAGGTGCTCTGGTTCTCGGCTGAGGCACTCAGCTAGTGAATGGACTAGGTGAGGTAAATATGCTGGTTCATTGCGACGGCTGTTGCCTTGGTGGAGTTTATCTTCTGGCAGGTCGCGGGCTAATAGATAAGGAGCGTCTGTTTCTATCAGGAGTTTATCACTGGGGATTAAAGATACTAGTTCTTGCAAATGGGCGCCTCGTCTTTCATCGCAAAACCATCCGGTGATGCCGATGTAACAGCCAATATCTAAATATGCCTCTAACTCTTCACCATTGCCAGTGAAACAATGGACTAATATTCTGGGGATGTTTTGTTTATGTTCCTTGAGAATCGCCAAGAAATCTTGATGAGCATCTCGTTCATGGAGGAACACTGGCAAGTCCATTGATCTTGCTAATTCCAATTGCTCTATGAATACTTGCTGTTGCTGTTTGGGCTCAGAGAAATTGCGGTTATAGTCAAGACCACATTCGCCTATGGCTCTGACAAGTTCCGAATTATTATGAACTAATTCAGCAAGGAATTCTTGGCTCGTGGCATTCCACTCTTTAGCATTGTGCGGGTGATAACCAACTGCATTGTATAAAGCAATCGGAAAGGAATGATCGGATCTATAGCTGCTAGCAAGTTCTATCCCCTGCTGGCTAGATTCAAGATTGGAACCAGGGATTAGAATATGTTGCACTCCCTCGTCGTAAGCGCGATCTAAGACATCATCAAGATCTTTGGCAAAAGATCTTTCAGTCAGATTGGCACAAATGTCAAATGTATGCACAAATGTCCTGTAATATTAATGCCTGCTAGATCTACTTGTCAGTAGTATTGCCCTCTGCATCAAATACTGGAAAAGAGAAGCGGTTATGATCCCATTTGCCTTCTTTCATAAAGCCCCAGTCCTTGTCATCTACTGGTGGAGTGGCACGTTCTTCACAATAGGGTTTGCCAGCCAAGTAGTTGAGGAAATACATCTTACTGCCAGGAGCAGCTAAGGTGGGATGAAAGCCCTTAGTCACCAGCACCAAATCATTATGAGCAATGCTAAATGCCTCATTGAAGTCCTCATCAGTGCGATAGTTACGATGAAAGCCAAAGCCACTCTGGGCTGGCTCAAAGCGATAGAAATAGGTCTCTTCTAGGTAAGGGGAGCCATCAAATTCATCATGGCAATGTGGGGGCCAACCAGACCAACCACCGCCTGGAATATATACTTCAAATAGTATCAAATGTTCAGCTGGCAAGGGAAAAGATAGTATGTGGTTGACTTGACGTTGGGCTGGCAATTCTCCACGCACTTCCTGCTTCATTTCAGTGGGTTGGAATAACCGCAAAGGATACTTGCCCTCCGCAGGAGCGGAGCCCACGGCAAACTCGCAATCTCTGGTTGCCTGCACCTGCACCTCATGCCCAGGTGGGATATACAGCACTTGTGGCATAACCGCAAACACGCTTTCACGGGCTAGATTGAAGCTTTCATTGCCGACATTGACGGTAAATTCGCCACTCAAAGGCACTAATGCTGCTTCTTTGCCAGGAGTAGAATAAGAAAAGATTTCACCAGCTTTGAGTCCTAAAACGTTGAATTCCAAGTAATCCCAACCATAGTCCTCTGGGAGGACACGCTGGATATATTGTCCCACTTTCGGGGGATGAAGTAAATGTTTTGCCATGATGTCATTATAACACCATATAGGACTATGCTTATTCTATAGTTTGGAAGACCCTATAAGCCATATCAAAATATAAACAAAATACTTAATTTGATTTAACTTGAAAATTTAATTTGATTTAACTTGAAAAAAATTATAAAGCCCCTATGTATATATTAGAAGCATAAGTTAATGTATTTAAATATCCTTAATATCTTTGAATGCATAACGATAGCATAACTGCAAATAACTTTAGTTCTGCTGAATGCTCCTAAATATCCTTAAATACCTTAGAAAAATTAATGCATACCTTGCGACTGGGGTTCAGCGAATATTAACTTAGAAATAAATTAAATATGAAAATAAATATGTTAAAATCTACCTATGGTAATACAAATCATGGATACTCATGAAGTTATAGGCACTCTAACTGCTGAGTATGATCTAGACCTTAAGCAGGCGGAAGGCGTTGTTTATGCTGTCCGTCAAGGACATAGCTCATCTATTGAGGGTTTAGCAACAAAACAAGATCTATCTGATGTTAGGACAGAGCTCAAGCAAGATATTGCTGATGTTAAGGCAGAGCTTAAGCAAGATATTACTGATGTTAAGGCAGAGCTTAAGCAAGATATTGCTGATGTTAAGCAAGATATTGCTGATGTTAAGGTAGAGCTTAAGCAAGATATTGCTGATGTTAAGCAAGATATCGTCAGAATAGACAGCAATATGAAGCTATTAATGTGGATAACGCCTATAGCAGTCAGCATAGCAACCATGATAATAAAATTTGTCTAACCAGAGAATTTCCCTATAAAAAAGGCGGGATTATTTAGCATAACCCCGCCACTGGCATAAAACCCTACTACTTTATAGTTATTATTGAAGCTTATCCTTTATGCCGTTACCTGATATTTTCTGCTAGTTGTATGTTCGGAGTCAAATTATCCATTGAGATCATCTCAAAACAACCAAACTCTTGAGTATTCTCCATTGTATAGGAGTCCTTCACATTGATGTTTTGGTCTTCTCCAGCCAAGTCACCAACAGCAGTTTCTCCTTTAGTAATATCGCCTACAGCATAGGATGATATGATCATAGCATTTTTACCATCACCAACTAGACCACCTACTTCTTCTTTACCGTAAATTATGGATGCAGATGCACAAGAATAGAGTATGTTTGAGGATGCTCCGCCGCCAATAAGTCCACCAACTTCGCTTGCACCTTTGATGATACCCACGTCAACATAGGAGTAGGTTACTGTGGCACCTTCTCCATCACCAATCAATCCTCCAGCATCAAATGCAGTGGTATAGATGTCCCCACCTACAACTGAGCTACCTTCTATATAGGCGCCACGAGCATGTCCAACTAATATACCCACATCATAGGGTTCCCCTTCTGGTTCAAAAACCACCATTGAATTACGCACATGAATATTTCGTAATTCACTCTCAGGACTTATTGCACCAAATAAACCCACGCCAAATGCCACACGGTCTATATTGATACTTAAGTCACTTATAGTGTGACCATTACCCTCAAACACAGCATTGAATGCATCTTCACATTCGTTATTAGCTGAACAACTACCTATGGGTTGCCATTTGGCATAGTCAATCAAGCTAATATCAGCTACAAGTTCATAACCATGACAGCTATCTATTGGCTCGCCTTCTAAGGTGATGCCACCACCACAACCATAGATCTCGCCTTTTTGCCCTCTGGTACTACTCATACCTGTGCCATCCAAGTTATTGCGCACCATATTAAAATCTGCAATACCTCTAATTTCAATGAGCCCATCGCCATCATCATCCACATCATAAAGATTGATATAGCCATCACTGTCTGTATCAGCCATTTGTAGCTCAATGACCTTATCACTCTTGTCAATAGAGCAAGCAACGATAAAAATTAATGTTATAGCCGCTATTATAGGTGCAAATAGCAAATGCTTCATTACCCTCTTTAGTTTTATTATCCCCCTGAGCTTTATTACCAAGTCGCCTATACTATCGACTCTGGTTTGTTTTAATTTATGCCCAGATTTAGATTCGGCATGTTCATGCCTAAAAGTTGTTTTGTAATTCACGTTTGTTCCCCCGTTCGTGTTTATTTCCCTTTTATATTAACCCTAACCGCTGATTATGCTAAATATTATCATAATCCACGACTAGTGTTATTAGGTATTATAGCACCCCCCTCCTCATAAGTCAAGTTTAATAAGTGCCTATTGCTCCTCCCTAAATATTTGAGAGTGTTTTAGAGTGTTTGAGTGTTTTAAAGTTTTGTAGTTTTAGATTAAAACGATTAGCCAAATAAGATATTAGCTATGGAAGATGCAAGAATGGCTAGAAAGGTACCAACACTTAACACCTTAAAATATAGGTGCAATTCTGCTCTCATAACTTTACCTTCTTCGCGAAGCTCAATTAAACCAGATTGTATATTTTCTATTTTGTCAGTTAACTTACTTTCAACCTTATCTATTTTGGCATCCATCTTGTCCAACTTTCTTTCAAACTTCTTGTCAACATATTCCAACCTTCTGTTAACTTCACCGAAGCTTCTGTTAACGTCTTCGAATCTTTTATCTAGGTTAGATAGTTTTTCTGCGTTGATATTATTCTGCATCAGCAGTTTATAATACTCCACCGGATTAGAGTTTTTGTGGCTGGCTGCCTGTTGCGCCAATAGCTCATTTACGCCTAATGCAACTAATGCTTGAAATAGGTAATTGTTCATATACAAATAACTCTGATTATTATCAATATTGTCCATGATTATATAGGTTTCTCATTATTGTAGTTAATAACAAAGTGCGACACCTAGGTAGATATTAACATAACAAGATATGGAAATACAAGACCTTTTAGTTAATATTTGCGATTATAGAACATTTTCTAGTCGGCATAAGGTAGCTTTAGTTTGACTGTTTTG
>JAAOII010000159.1 GCA_015163845.1 Candidatus Portiera sp. | reverse complement strand
GATTAGACAAAAGTTGGAATACAAAAGTGCAGCAGTACATAAGCTAGATAAGTTCTATCCGAGTAGTAAAACCTGTAATGTTTGTGGTCATAAAAATCAACTGCTAAAGTTGAGTGATCGACAATGGAGTTGTATTATATGCACAACTCAGCATGACAGAGACATTAATGCTGCAAAAAACATATTGAATAAGTGGTTGGATGACAGCCCCATTTATATATTTTGGGGAGGGGCCGTAAGACCTCGCATCATCCAAGCTCCCCCCATATATTTATGGTGGGACTCATTATTGGTGCGAGGCAACCCCGTTGAAGCAAGAAGTTTCCAATAATTGAATTGTTGGGAATGTCCTATAAGCCAATTTCTCTGTTCATAGGTATGCGTTATTTAAGCGCTAAAAGACGCAGTAGTTTTATATCTTTTATATCCTTGGTTACTATTTTGGGTCTGGCAATAGGCACTAGTGTTCTTATACTTGTGCTATCAGTGATGAATGGTTTTAGCCGTGAGATAAATACGCGAATTCTTGGAGCAGTTCCTCATGTCACCATGTATAGTCACTTCTCCTTGGTTGAATGGGAGGAATACACTGATGAGATTAAGCAACAATATGATGTGATGGCCGCAGTGCCTTTCGTGCGACTCGAGGGGATGTTGTCAGCAAATGGTAGAGCAGAGGCATCCTTGATAAATGGCATAGAGCCCATCTATGAGAAAGATGCTACTATAGTCAATGATTTTATGGAGAGTGGGTCTTTGGAAGATCTGAAGCCGGGACAATTCACCATAGTATTAGGCAACATCTTGGCAGCATCTTTGGGAGTGAAAGTGGGTGATGAATTGGTGATGGTCCTGCCACAAATAACTACTTCTCCCTTAGGTGCCTTGCCGAGGATAAGAAGTTTCACGGTTGCTGGGATATATGGTTTGGGTTCCGAGATTGATGCCAATGTTGCTTTTGTACATATTAATGATGCTGCCGCAATGAAAAAAATAGGTGATTCTGTTGAAGGGATTAGATTATATTTACCAGATGTTTTTGATGCACCCTTAGTAAGGCAATTATTGGCAGAAGAATATGACGACTTCTATGTAAGTGATTGGACGGCAACCTATGGTAATTTATTCGCTTCTATCCGCTTAGAGAAAAGATTAGTGGGTCTGTTGTTATTTCTTATAATCGCCGTGGCTAGTTTCAACATGGTATCGGCCTTGGTGATGTTAGTCAATGATAAAAAAGGCGACATAGCCATCTTGCGAACTATGGGTGCTAATCGCGGAGTCATAATTGGAATTTTTATGGCAAACGGTACTATAGCTGGTTTGATAGGAACTGGTAGCGGGGTAGTGACTGGAGTCATACTTTCTACTTATATAAGCGAAATAGTTGCCTATATAGAGAGTGTGTTTGCAGTGGATTTTTTAAGTGCTGAAACCTACTTCATTGATTTTTTACCGTCACAACTATTGTTAAGTGATGTGGTTATAGTTGGGACAGCTACTTTGGCACTAAGTGCCATAGCAAGCATATACCCCGCTTTGAGGGCTGGTGATATAAGTCCGATGGAGTCCTTAAAAAATGAATAAGGGCAAGCAGCCGTTGATACCAGTCGTGCGATGTAAATCACTGCACAAGGAGTTTGTTATTCCTGGACAGAAAGTTGAGGTCATCAATAATATAGATCTGTCCATAGACAAAGGTGAAAAAATTGCGATTATGGGGCCATCTGGTACTGGCAAGACCACTTTACTGACTTTGTTGGGAGGGCTTGACAAGCCGACATCTGGGAGTGTTTGGTGGGATGGGATTGAAATTGGTTTTATGAGCAATAATCTGTTAGCTAAACAACGTAATGGCAAGATAGGTTTTGTCTATCAATTCCATCATTTACTGATGGAGTTCTCGGCTCTTGAAAACGTGTCACTGCCCTTAGTTATAGGTGGTATGTCCCCCATAGCGGCCAAGCAATCAGCTGCAGATATGTTGGATGCAGTGGGTTTAGGCAATCGCCTCCAGCATAAACCAGGAGAGTTGTCCGGCGGTGAGAGACAGAGGGTGGCGGTGGCACGTGCATTAGTGGGAAATCCTATATGCGTCCTGATGGATGAACCAACTGGCAACTTGGATGATAAGACCGCAAGCGATATTCATAAGTTGATAATGCTATTGGTTAAAAAATTTGCCATAGCCCTGGTGGTGGTTACACATGATCAAAAATTGGCGGGATTAATGGATAAGTGTTTCGTGCTTAATAGTGGCAAGCTAAGCAAGAAGAGGAGAAGCAGCAAATAATGGAGTTAGGTGATTTCCCTACTTATGTCATAAGTTTGCCAAGAGCGACGGAAAGACGGGATGCTATTGCAAAAAAACTTCAAGGAATTAATCTTCCTTATGAGATTATTGATGCTACAGACGAGAGAGAAGGGTTAACCGAAGCTGAAATAGAACTCATTGGAGGCAAGTCAAGCTTAAGCAAATATAAAGGCAGATTAATGCCAGGTGCTTTGGGTTGTTTGATATCACATTTACGCTGCTATGAAAAACTACTCAGTAGCGATTCTCAGTATGCTCTTATTTTGGAAGACGATGCCAAGTTTTCCCCAGCATTTATGCCCATACTTAATTCTATTTTGGCAAGGTTCCCTAATAGAGGATTTTTGAAGAACTGGCACCTCATTAATTTAGGGGGCTGGCCAGGAGATGAGCCCAGACCATTCATAGGGAAAGATACTTACCCTTTAAACTTGATGACCCGCCAAGTTATCAAACCATCTATTAGTATAGAACCAAAATACTACCTAGGCAATATAATGGCCGGGGTTTATGGGACTCATTGCTATATAATTAGCAGAGCAGGATGTAGTTTTTCATTGAAGAAATGCCCATCTATGTATAGTCCAATTGACTATTTGATGAATGATTCTGGCATGCCTGGTTTATTCTTAGTTACTCCGCAAATTGCTTACCAAAGAGCTGGTGAAGGCGACATAGGGTTTAGTAAAAATCCTCCCAAGATAAAACATAAGATTAATGAGGGCAATCTAGAACCAGAGAAAAGCAAAAAGAAAAACACACTTAGCATTGGTTTACTCCATTGGTTGAAGCGGCTAAAAGCAACATGCTTCATACTAATTTTGTGTAAACCGTCCAGTTATTACAAACGGTTATTAGCAAACCTATTGGATTAATTGTATAATGTATTATCTGATCGTTAAAACTTTGGCTGGCTTGTGATGGGGAGGATGGAATAACTAGGAATAAATACCTAATGATTATGATTATGAGAATAGCTAGATTCCGACAGCCAGTGCAACGTTTTGTTTTTTAAGTTTAGCATAATTGAGCTCCTGTTTTAGATTTAAAGACCTGATAAGGAGAATGATAATTATATCTCTTTCTAGGTCTTCTATTTATTTTATCAATTACCTGTTCTATATCGGCAGTATTTTC
>JAAOII010000013.1 GCA_015163845.1 Candidatus Portiera sp. | reverse complement strand
GTAATAAAATCCTGTTTTACAGTTCTTATAAATTGGCCCGCTTCTCGTCATTCTCACTATCGTATCTTTAGGTTTATTCTCCTTCTCTAACTTAAGGAGCGAGTGCAATTTTGATGTGAAGTTATACATGCTGAAGCATTTAGCTAAGCAAAGTGTATCCGTTTAGATATAAAAGATATAAAATATATAAAAGGCGATTAATAATATAAAAGTTAATTTTTATGATTAAGTGTTCTATAATAAAAAATATTATATTAACTTTAAAAATTAATTATGGACACAGAAATTAAAAACATTTCGGATGCTGACCTGCAAAAAATATCAGGCGAAAAAGCATTCAACGAAAACTTAGCACCAAGCTCCCCCTCTGAAAGAACTTGGAACAAATGGCATTTTACCGCCCTATGGGTTGGCATGTCTATATGCGTTCCTACTTATACTCTCGGTGGTGTATTGATTGCTTTCTTCGGACTATCAGCTGGTGAGGCCTTATGGGTCATATTATTGGCAAATGTAATCATTCTAGTTCCTCTCATTCTTAACGGCAGAGCAGGAACAAAGTATGGAATACCTTTCCCAGTGCTATTAAGATCATCATTCGGCGTTGTTGGTTCAAACTTACCTGCAATAACTCGCGGATTAATCGCTTGCGGTTGGTTTGGTATTCAATGCTTATTTGGTGGATTGGCTCTAGATATTCTATTAGATAAACTCCTGCCTTTCTGGGCTGCCATGGGTGGTATCGGCTATTTCATAAGCTTCTTTGCTTTTATGTCAGCTAATGCCTATGTAGTTATGCGAGGATTTGAATCGATTAAAGCCCTCGAGACCATAGCAGCACCCCTGCTCATCTTAGTTGGGTTTGGTCTAATTATCTGGGGTTGGGGACAGGCAGACATGGCTGAAGTATTTACTACTCCAGCGAATCGTCCTGCAGATGCTCCTTTATTGCCATTTTTCCTCGGTGGTCTAACCGCAATGGTTGGCTTCTGGGCAACTTTGGCACTCAACATACCAGATTTCACCAGATATGCTAAAAGTCAGAAAGACCAAACTATCGGACAGATAATAGGTCTACCTGTTACAATGTTTCTATTCTCAGCTTTGGGAGTAGTTATGACAGCAGCATCTGCTAGTATCTTTGGCGAAACTATTTCAGACCCTGTGAGTTTGATTGGTAGAATAGACAGCACCTTTTGGGTGGTTTTAGCTATGCTCATCATCATTCTTGCTACCATTTCTACCAATGCAGCAGCTAATATGGTTGCTCCCACCAATGACTTTCAAAACATTGCTCCGAAAGCCATCAATATGCGCCGTGGTGTGCAGTTGACTGCTTTAGTGGGAACTCTATTGGTAATATGGGAAGTTCTACGTAACAGTGGTTTTATAAGCTCTGACATTAGTGTTGAGTCACTCTATTCTAATTGGTTACTCACCTATTCTAGTTTGCTTGGACCTGTAGCTGGTATTATGATTGCCGATTTTTACATAGTGCGCAAACAAGAACTAGATGTTGCTGAACTCTATAAAGATGCCGGTGCCTATGGAAAGTACAATTGGGCTGGTATTCTTGCCTTCCTGATCCCTGCTCTCTTGGCATTGATCGCATTTAGATCTGGCGGTGACAGTGGTATCTTTTGGCTCTATAACTATGGTTGGTTTACTGGAGCAACACTTGGCTTTGTTCTGTATATATTGCTTCATCCATTTTTGGGAACCAATAAATCTAAGCGATAAATCTAAATATAAGCAATAAACACTTAATAAGTATATGAGCAGAAAAGTAATCAGCGGATTAATTCAATGCCGTAATCCTATTAATGATGAAAGCAAGCCCGTTGCAGAAATACAACGGGCTGCTTTTGATCATCATATTCCGTTTATAGAGAAAGCCGGTAAAAAAGGTGTGCAGATTTTATGTCTGCAAGAAATATTCAATGGACCTTATTTTTGTCCATCTCAGGATGTCCGCTGGTATGATGCGGCAGAACCAGTCCCCGGACCGACAATTGAAGCATTAATCCCTTATGCTAAGAAATATTCCATGGTCATTATCGTCCCAGTGTATGAGATAGAGCAGCAAGGTATTTATTATAATACTGCTGCGGTTATAGATGCTGATGGTAGCTATCTTGGTAAGTATCGCAAAAAACACATTCCTCATACGAGCGGGTTTTGGGAGAAGTATTTCTTCAAGCCGGGCGACATTAACTATCCTGTTTTTCAAACCAAGTATGCCAAAATAGGTGTTTATATTTGCTATGATCGTCATTTCCCGGAAGGAGCAAGAATTCTCGGCTTAAAAGGAGCGGAGATTGTTTATAATCCTTCAGCTACAGTAGCTGGTTTATCCGAGTATCTATGGAAACTTGAGCAACCTGCTCATGCAGTTGCTAATGGATATTTTATGGGATGCATCAATAGAGTTGGCACAGAAGAACCTTGGAATATTGGTGAGTTTTATGGTAGTAGTTATCATGTTGACCCGCGTGGCAACGTGACAGACGTAGCTCCAAGAGATAAAGACCATTTAGTCGTATCTGAATTGGATCTAAATATGATTGAAGAAGTGCGTAAGGTGTGGCAGTTTTATCGTGATAGACGCCCTGAAACCTACGATAAGTTGCTAGATATATAGGATAGCATCCACCCTACTCAGTTAAATTGTGCTAGAAGAGTAAAGTGAAAAATAATATTGAGGCCTTAGAAAAAACTCGGCACCCGTTGCTTGGCAAGGAGAATGCTGTGGTTGAAGCGTCTAGGTGCATTAACTGCTATGATGCCCCTTGCATTCATGCTTGCCCCACCAGCATTAATATTCCTCAATTTATCTCGCGTATTGCTAATGATGATCTTGAGGGCTCAGCCCAAAGCATTCTTGAATCAAATATTCTTGGCTACTCCTGTGCAACTGTTTGTCCAGTAGAGGTTTTATGCGAGGGCTCTTGCGTCTATAATAATTTGGAAGACCCTCCCATACGCATAGGTGATTTACAGAAGTATGCCATGGCTCACTTCTACGAGAAAGACGCTCAACAGCGGCTTGATTCTTTATCAAATACTTCTGTCACTGGCACTGGCGGCATAAAAAAGCAAGACATAAAAGTTGCCGCAATAGGAAGTGGTCCAGCTTCTTTGGCTTTTGCTGCTTATATTGTTTTGAATGGCGGAGAAGCAGACATCTTTGAAAAAGAGCAAGAGGCAGGCGGACTTAATACCTATGGAGTTGCTCCTTATAAAATATCCTATGCAGAAAGTTTGAAAGAAGTTGGCTTAATCAAAGATCTTGGAGTTAATATCAAGACCGGGGTTGAAGTGGGTAAGGATATCAGTGGTGCTGACCTACTCAGTAATTATGATGCGGTATTCATCGGCAATGGCTTGGGCAAAGATAACTTTGTCATAGACCTAGAGTCCTTGGACAATGTCCAGGGTGCATTACCTTTGATATCATCACTCAAGCAAGGTGACTTAGCAAGCATTCAAGGAGTGGTTAGAGCCCTAGTCATAGGTGGTGGCAACACTGCTTTAGATATTGCTCAAGAATTAGCTCTAGGCGGGGTGGAAAAAGTTACCATGGCCTATAGACGTAGCGAAGAGGATATGAGCGGCTATGCTCACGAGCTTAAGTTAGCTCGTTCTCTCGGAGTTGAATTCTTGCCAAACCACTCTCCACTTAATTCTCTCAAGTCAGAGGATAAGCAGAATAAACTATCTGCAGTAGTATTCGCCACTCCATCGGGAGAAGTTAGCATTGGTGCCGACTTGGTAGTATTTGCCACAGGGCAGTTGAAGCATCCTCTGCAGGATATTTTTGCTGATATCAAACTCAATGACAATGGCACAGTGGCAGTGGCTAAAGATATGAGTAGCAATTTAGACAAGGTCTATGCTGGCGGAGATAGTGTTAATAACGGTAAGGAAGTTGTCAATGCAGTTGCCGAGGGGCGACAAGCTGCCTACTCTGCTTTAAAGAAGAGTAACAAGGAAGTATATTGGGGCAGATTTAGTGAATAATATAGATATAAGCCATCTAGGCAAGATTAAACGTGAAGTATATTGGGGCAGATTTAGTGAATAATATAGATATAAGCCATCTAGGCAAGCTTAAACGTGAAGTATATTGGGGCAGATTTAGTGAATAATATAGATATAAGCCATCTAGGCAAGCTTAAGTGAATAATATAGATATAAGCCATCTAGGCAAGATTAAGTGAATAATATATATAAGTCATCTAGACAAGCTTAAACATTATGGCAAATTTATCAGTAAACCTAAAAGGCATCAAGTCACCCAATCCTTTTTGGATTGCGTCAGGTCCTGCCTCAAATACTAAACATCAGGCAATCAATGCCTTTGAAGCTGGCTGGGGCGGCGTAGTGTGGAAGACAATCGGCAATCCAGTCAAGAATGTCAATAGCTTATATGGAGCTATTAATAGTGGCAATCAAAAGATGGTTGGTCTGAATAACTTAGAGCTAATATCCGACCGCGGCGTCAGTGAAAACCTGCGCGAGATCAAAGAAGTCAAAAAGTTATTTCCCAATAATGCCATCATCGCCTCTTTGATGGTGGAGACCCGAGAGGAATGGCGCACTATAGTCAGGCGCTGTGAAGATGCTGGAGCGGATGGGCTAGAACTTAATTTTGGCTGCCCGCATGGCATGTGCGAACGTGGCATG
>JAAOII010000158.1 GCA_015163845.1 Candidatus Portiera sp. | reverse complement strand
CCGCGACCTGCCAGAAGATAAACTCCACCAAGGCAACAGCCGTCGCAATGAACCAGCATATTTACCTCACCTAGTCCATTCACTAGCTGAGTGCCTCAGCCGAGAACCAGAGCACCTCGCCCAAATAACCCTGGATAACTCTTTCACCTTCCTCGACATCCCTAGCCCCTAATTACCTGCATAAAAAATATAGTAAAATAGCAAAATGACAGCTAATAAGAAAGCGACATCTAAGGTTAAAGTTAAGAAGGAAACTGATAACGAAGTATCCAAGATCATCAGGCATGACGATCAGCCTATAAAATCTTCGGGAGAAGATATATTAGGCAGAGCTAAGTTTTCCAAATATTTAGCAAAAGCTATTTTAAATTGGGGAGCAAATTTACCACCAAAGAAGAAAGAAAGTTTGGTAATTGGCATTAATGCCGAGTGGGGTTCAGGTAAATCTTCAGTTATCAATATGACAGAAAAAGAACTAGAGAATAATAAAAATGTTGTTATTATTAAGTTTAATCCTTGGGCTTTCTCCGCTGGTAATAACTTGGGACCACTTTTCTTTATGGAAATATCCAATCAGTTAGAAAAGAAAGATAAGAAAGGTTTTGTTGCAACGATAAAGGGCTTGAGAAATTATAGTGGTTTTATGATTACAATATCGACCTTAGCAAACTCGCTAGGTGTATTGTCACCAGAAGATGCTGCTATTGCCACCGGAATAACTATATCAGCTAATGCTGAAAAACTTCTCAAACAGTATGGAGGGAAGCATAGAAAATCTGAAAAAGAAACTAGAGAGTTACTTCGCGATGAACTAGGTAAACAGGATAAAAAAATAGTTGTAGTAATAGATGATATTGATCGGCTTACTGGGCCTGAAGTAAAGCAAATACTTCGCCTTATTAGGGTTAATGGTGACTTTCCTAACATGATATATCTATTAGCATTTGATAGGTTGGTCATTGAAAAACTTCTGAGCAGTGACAATGATACTAGCGGCAAGGATTATTTGGAGAAGATAGTTCAGGTAAATTTGCAATTGCCAGCTGCCAAAGATGAAGAAATCTATAAATTTCTTGAACAAGAACTAGATATAATCAAACAGAGTTTACCTAAAGATCTATGGAAATATTTTAAATCTTCAGAATTTGGTTCAGAATCTGACATGATTAATGTATTAGGTCCAATGTGTGGAACGATGTTTAAGAATATAAGAGATGTAAAGAGATTCATAAATAGCTTGAACTTTAAACTACAGCAAGTTTGTAATGAAGGACAGGTATTGGTAAGTCCAGTAGATTTTGCAGCACTTGAAATGATTAGATTATTTGTCCCTACATTTTATAAATTCATAAAAGATTACCCCAATTTTTGCTATTCCCAAGAATTCGACGAGTTAGAAAGATTAAGAACTTATTCAGTAAGTAAGAACAGAAATATGCCAAATAATACACCGCTGGAGGAAGCTGTTATTCAAACAATAGAAAACAAAGAGCTTAGTAAAATAATTTTAGAAACAGAATTTAAGGATCTGATAATTAAAATGTTTAGCTCCAGTAATAGCGGTGACTATAGGATGCGCGATAGTGAATTTTTTGATAGCTACTTTACTCTACGAGCATAATTATGACGTTAGATAAACTCAATGCAAATAAAATTGTAGACACGATTTTTAATATAAAAGATCGTAAACTTTTAGAACAAATATTAGTCAAACATATTAATGATGGAACCATAGCCCCAATCATTGAAAATATGGTAAATAATATAAATCCTAGCAAGCATAAATATCCAGCTACTCCCATTACTCCTCCAGATCTAGTCCAAGCACTTTTCGATGTATCTGATAGAGTTCCTGACTATTATTCAGAGGTATTGAATGCATGGTTAAAAGTTTTATTAGTGAGAGTAGTGTATCTAGTGCTAAACAATAAAAATGATCAAGCCAATAGCTATAAGATATTAAAGCAAGCAATTCCTAAATCACGTGAACTTTATGCTCCTTTTGCACTTATCAATAGTTTAGATAGGGATCCTAATTTAATATTAGATAATAATCATTGTAAACATCTCAAAAAATTGTGTGTTGAAAGAGTAAGTCAAGAAAAATTTGATGACTTGGTAAAGCATACTTACTTTGTAGATACATTAGCTTGTTGGCAAAGGTGGGATGACTCCAATAAGTATAATGATTTCATCGCTAAGCTTAAGGAATCTGACGATAAATTGCTTAGATTGATGGAAAGGTTCTTTAAGGAAGACAATAAAGACAATGAAGACAAATATGAGAACAAAGAAATTTTCCGTTATCAAAAATTTCATAAGCTCATTGCAGATATGGATAAGACAAAAGACAAACTTGAAGATATCAGGAAAAACAACTCGGACTTATACAAGAAGTATAAAAACTGTATAGATAAATACATTGCCAATTATGATACAAGGGAAGATATGAGATATCACTATGCTGATATGGATTAACATTCCTTTAAGTTATAGACAAAATGATAGATGCCGATAGAACCTCGCCTCCAGATATGGGAAGTGAGGGAAGTATGGGAAGTATAAGTATTGATGCTGTTAGGCGGGAGGTGTTGGCGGCTTTGCGCGAGGATTTGGCTGATGCTAATGTTGATTCTTTGGATTTTGGGCGGGATCTATCTGCTCAACTTCTAGGAGAAGATGTTACTAATGAGAAGATTACTGCGGTGCTGAAGACCAATTCTGCTGGGGTGCTGTGTGGCACTGCTTGGTTTGATGTGGCAATGAATTTATGCTCGCTGATTGAGCGGTTGGATTGGCACTATAGAGATGGCGACAGGATAGAGGCAGGTGCTGAACTCTGCACTATTGTGGGGAGCAGAGGCGGGTTATTGACTGCTGAGCGCACAGCTTTGAATTTCATCCAGATGTTATCTGGGGTGGCGACTAGGTCTCGCTCCATCGCTGATCAAGTGGATGCCTTCTATGCTGGTGTGGGCAAAAATTCCCCGCTCATTACCAAGATACTTGATACTCGCAAGAGCATTCCCAATCTGCGCCATGCACAGAAGTATGCGGTGAAAGTTGGTGGATGTCACAATCATCGATTTTCACTCAATGATGCAGTGATGATCAAGGAGAATCACATCATAGCCGCTGGCGATATACTTGCACTTGTCCATAAAGCGATCCAAATGCACGCCCATAAGAAGAAAGACATCCCAATCATATTGGAAGTGGAAAATCTGCAACAACTAGAAGTTTTCCTTAGCAAGCTTGAAACCTTACCCGAAACATCCCCCGAATCATCCCCCGAATCATCTATGAACTCAGATAAGCAAGAACAAACACCAGAACAAACAGAAGAACGGTGCATAGACGTGATAATGCTGGATAACTTTAGCATCCCTATGATTAAGGAAGCAGTAGCTATGAGGCAGCAACTCATCAAAGATAAAAGCCCAGGAAACACAGAAGTCATGCCTGAATATGAGATGTCTGGAGGAGTTACACCAGCCAATCTAGAAGATTATCTAGCGTTGGGAGTTGAAAGAATTTCTATGGGCTATCTAACCAAGGATTACGCAGCACTTGATTTCTCTTTGAGATTTAGCGAAGCTTAGCCGCTATATTGAATAAGCATTGTTTTAGATTCGGTAAGATGTCCATAAGAACTTACCCAAACACTTATTGAAATCCCCGCAATCCTATATAATATAACTAGAATGCAAGTAGATTCCACAGCCCAGCAAAAGGCACAAGACGACCAAAATAAGGCAACAGAACCAGCCAATCAGGAAAGCACGAATAGCGTCAATTACTTTGACCTATTTGGTTTGCCTCTGACTTTCTTGTTGGATAGGGATAAACTTGAAGATACTTATCTCAAATTGCAGGCGAATTTCCATCCAGACAACTACGTAGCTGCGGATGTATTGCAGAGGTCCATAGCTGCCAAGCAGTCCTCTCTCATAAACATTGCCTATAAAGAACTGCTCAATCCCACCAAACGTGCCGGGCATCTACTCAGGATAATTGCTGGAGCAGAGGCGGATAAATTTACTGGTGAAGCCACCATAGCTGATACCGACTTTTTGATGGAACAGATGAAATGGCGTGAGGCGATAGATGATGGGGAAGGTGATGCTGATGCAATGCTTAAGTTATTGCAAGAGATACAGCAGACCCAAGAGGACATCTATAAAGATTTTGAAAATACTTATTCACAAAGCTCGCAAAGCCCGCCAGCTAACCAACAGGAAGAACAAGAAGGCGAGGATACTAGCCCTGCAGATACTAGCCCTGCGGAAGTATCCCCTGAAGTCATAAAGCAATTAGGTGGATTAATAACCAAGATGCAATATTTCAGTAAGTTGGAACAGGATTTGGAGTCGCGTTCATAATGAATGCACTATTACAGATTCAAGAACCAGGTTCAGCAGAACAACAAGATAATAACTCACAAGCAAACAAGACCTATGGCTTAGGAATTGATTTGGGCACCACCCATTCTATAATTGCGGTGGTCTGCAAAGGCGAACCAGAAGTATTATGTGATGAAGAGGGCAAGCAAGTAATTCCCTCAGTAGTTCATTATAGCGATAATACCACACTAGTGGGTCATGAGGCGGCGGCAATGCGTGCCGTTGATCCAGCGAACAGTATATTCTCGGTGAAGCGTTTGATAGGCAGAAGTCATGAAGAAATTGCCGATAATAACTTCTCTAATATCTATGATATTAGTCAAGGCGAAAATAATTTGCCACAATTTGCCACTCGCCAGGGTAATAAGAGCCCAGTAGAAATATCATCGGAGATACTCAAGTATCTGCGTAAGTTTGCTGAGAAACGTTTGCAAGAGCAGGGTAATATAGGAGGGGCGGTGATTACTGTGCCAGCTTATTTTGATGATGCACAAAGGCAAGCAGTGAAGGATGCAGCCTTGCTTGCCGACATAAATCTGTACCGATTGATGAACGAGCCAACTGCGGCGGCGGTTGCCTATGCTTTGGACAAGAATACCAGTGGCACCCTAGTAGTTTATGATTTGGGTGGAGGCACCTTTGATATATCCATTTTGCGTTTAGAGAAGGGGGTGTTCCGTGTGCTGGCAACTGGTGGCAATACTGCATTGGGTGGAGATGATTTTGATGCAGATCTAGCTATACATATTGCTACAAAGCTTGGTATCATAAAAGAATCATCTAATCAGGCCCTAGAAAAACTTAGCAAAAAACAACAGCAAGAGTTACTGACAGTAGCCCGCCAAACAAAAGAGAAACTCAGTGCTGATATTACAGAGGCGGAAGTGAAGTTGACTCAATTCGCTCAAGGCAAAAACCCTGAAGACAAAAGCAATCTACCAAGTCACAGTTGCTCCATCACCCGCATAGAATTTGAGGAAATAATTCAGCCCTATATTGATGAGAGTTTGACAATCATGACAAGTGCTTTGAAAGATGCAGGTGTTCAGAATGCTGAAATAGATAATGTGGTGCTGGTTGGTGGCTCAACTCGCATACCTTATGTTAAGCAGCAGATAGCAGATTTCTTTAAGCGAGAACCACTTTGTTCCATTGACCCGGATCTGGTGGTGGCAATGGGTGCGGCAATTCAAGCAGATGTATTAGCGGGTAACCGCAAGGACTCCATACTGCTTTTGGATGTGATACCTCTGTCGTTGGGGCTTGAGACAATGGGCGGACTCAATGAAAAACTAATTAGACGTAATTCTTCCATACCAGTAGAAGCAACTCACGATTTCACTACTTACAAAGATGGGCAGACGGCTATGTCATTCCACATAGTGCAGGGTGAAAGAGAACTAGTGAGAGATTGTCGTTCTTTGGCACATTTTACTTTGCGTGGTCTATTGCCTCAGTCCGCTGGTAAGGCGAGGGTGAAGGTAACTTTTCGTGTTGATGCGGATGGATTGCTGAATGTATCCGCGCAAGATCACAGTGATGGCAAGATGACAGAAGTAGATGTGCATCCAACTTATGGTATGAACGAGCAGGACTTCCGTAAAATTTTGGAAGAATCAGCGGAGATGGCAGAAGAAGATAGCAAGATCCGCAAGATAAAACTCAAAGAAGAAGATGGCAAACAGCTACTAGCTATGTTGGTTAAAGCCTTGGCTGATGAATCTATTCCGCCCACGGCAGAAGAGAGTGCCGCCATTGAGATGGCAAAAAACAAACTTGAAGAGTCCATAGAAAACCCTACAAATGCTGAGGAGATTGATCAAGCAATTAATGGTGTGAGTGCAGCAGCAGAAGCATTCATAAATCGCCGCATGCAAGAAGCATTCAAAAACTCTACCAAATAACCTCTAGATAACCTCTAGATAACCTCTAGATAACCTCTAGATAACCTCTAGATAGCTACTAAATAACTGGCAAACAACTTGTTAGGCAGTCCTTAAGTAAGTCCATAAAACAGCCCATAAGCAGTTCCAAATTAGTTAAAAGCCCAGTCCATAAACTAGTCCGCCAGGCAAATCCTCTGTCATTGCTTGGTGATATTCCACCAACACCTTATACTGAACCCCTCCTATTGCCGTAGATATACATAGATATATAGGCAACTATATGAGAATTACTCAAATTAAAAAGTAGTATTAAATAAAGACAAAAATAAAATTTTACTTTTATCACAAAAATAAATAGATTTACTCTTGATTAATATAAAAGAGTACCCATATTATTAAGTAAGTACATAGCATTTACTCAAATAACTAGTTCTGTGCGCTGAAGATTTATGCAAGGTAGAGCATAAATTCTCACAATAGAACATAAGGTTGAATCAAGGAAAAGGGGGATGTTGCTGAAGGTTATGCCTGAAAATGTACTTTGAAATATAGGATCAATAGATAGAAATATCTATACTGGCTGCTTATCTGAATAAGAAAAGCGTTAGTATAAATTGCTATTAGTCAATGTTTAGCTTATGCAT
>JAAOII010000157.1 GCA_015163845.1 Candidatus Portiera sp. | reverse complement strand
GACCTCAACGACAGGTTCTTTTTTCTTAACTACTCTAGTTTGCCGCACAGCTACTGGTGCCGCAGCAACGAAAAAAGGATTATACTGACCACCTGATAATACTCGAGAGTTTTCAGTATCAAATATAAAAGGGCCATTGAGTATAGGATCATTGCCTTTGCCATTAGAATCTCTGGCAGAGTCAGCAAATATTTCAAGAGTTAGTAACCGCTGTTCTGGTATTACGACTATACGGTAATTGCGATTGTAACCCTCAACTGAAACCACTCTACCGTTGGCAACGACATCTGCTAGGTTGAAACCATAAACACTTCTGGAAAATACCACTGATATTCCCAAGGGTTGTCCAATAGGGAACTTAACTCCAGGAGGTGTCAAGGGGAAGATGTTAGAAATCTGAGGATTGGCAGCGAGGGCTTGCCCCGAGAATGCGAAAAATGTAACTATGAGTGTACTGAAACTAACTGCTAAATATCTAGCCATAAATAAACTTGTATAATGTTTATATGATATTATATCAAATTTTTAGCTAAATTGTGCTACATTTAGGCATTTATGGTGCAGATGGAAGAATTGGCACAATCCTACTTGACAAGGTAAAGGAGCAGAAGGACTTATCCTTGACTCATGCTGTTGTTGAAGCTGCAAGTCCAAACTACGGTAGGGCTACTGGAATAGACGGGGTAGCTTATGCTTCCAATCTAAGTGAACAGGAAAACACACAACAAAAATGTGATGTGATAGTTGATTTCTCGGTTCCTGCCGCCAGCGCAAAATGTTTGGCAGCTTGTCTAGTGAACAAAATTCCTATGGTCATAGGAACTACTGGTCACTCACAGCAACAGCAACAAAACATAGAGAAGGCAGCCCTTGAAATACCAATATTGCAAGCATCAAATATGAGTATGGCTGTTAATATTTGCTTTATGCTAATAGAAAAAGCTGCTTCTTTGCTGGGCGAAGAATACGACATTGAAATAATAGAGCAACATCACAAGCATAAAATTGACGCTCCATCTGGCACTGCTTTGGAAATGGGCAAAAGAGCGGCACAGGCACGAGGTCATAAATTAGAAGATGTGGTGGAGTATGATAGGGCATCATCCACTAGCCCGCGCAAAAAAGGTAACATAGGAATGCAATCAGTTAGGGGAGGCAAAATAGCTGGCGTGCATGACATAATGTTTATTAGTGATAATGAGCAAGTGACTATAAGCCATCAGGCCCATTCCCGTGGAATATTCGCAGACGGGGCTTTGCGAGCGGCACGTTGGTTGGCAAAACAAAAATCACCAGGGCTATATTCCATGGCGGATGTCCTAAATCTCTAATAGTATAACTATAGTTCTAGAATAAATGCTTCCTTCATCTGCTGTTGCCGAAGATCTATGCAGATATAAGCAAGAATTCGCAAAACATCTTGGCGATCATAACAATATAGCGGACATGCTGAGTTTTCTACAAGAAAATGAAGGCAAAGCAATCAGACCACAGCTATTACTGACTTTATGCTCTCTTTTCGAGTGTCGCGAAGAAGACCGCTTCAAAATAGCTGTTGCTACCGAGTATATTCATACAGCGTCTCTTATCCATGACGATATAATTGATGCTGCAA
Source organism: Candidatus Portiera sp. (assembly GCA_015163845.1). Taxonomy (GTDB): domain Bacteria; phylum Pseudomonadota; class Gammaproteobacteria; order CBDBNL01; family JAAOII01; genus JAAOII01. The sequence goes on along the minus strand of JAAOII010000157.1, from coordinate 8,221 downwards.
TATCAAGACGCAATCAAGAAACCCTGCATAAAAAATGGGGTATAAAAAATGCAATTTTAATTGGCGACTTTCTCTATTCGCGGGCATTTGAATTAGTTTGCCAAACCAAATATAGTGAGGTTTTGGGACTTTTTGCTAAGGCAGCGAATCGGTTAAGCATTAGTGAAATAAATCAGTTAGATATTAAAGATGATGCTGTGGCGAGCACCATTGAAAATGAAGAGACCTGTCTAAACCTAGCCAAAGAGAAAACGGGGGTGTTATTTGCTGTTGTTTGTGAAGCATCTGTTGTTGTCAGTTCTGAACAGTTGCATCGGCATCATAAAGACATCGCTAAACATAGAACTGTTGCCTTTAATTATGGTATGAATTTAGGTATGGCATTCCAACTGATGGATGACCATTTGGATTATAGTGCTACATCTTCTAAATGGGGAAAGCAACGTCTGCAAGATTTAAGCGAAGCCAAAGTAACCTTACCCTTAGTGTATTTGTATCAATCTAGTAGTGATCTTGATAAGAAGCAGATAATAGATGTTTTACAACAAAAAATCCCTAGTCCTCAAGCTATACAAACTATTGACACTAAGATGCAGTCAAGTTCATCTCTTGCTAAGGTGGAGAAGACGATAAAGTTCTTTAGCGATAAGGCATTAGCTAATTTAGAAACTTTGGCACCAGGGCCGGTGACTGAAGAGAGCGAGTCCCTACGTAATTTAGCTCTTGCTGCGAGTCGTCGTAATCATTGAGTAACGTTCATTCATAATCCTTAAGCCATCATCACGATCTTGCTTTATTTGTAGAGTAAGTTCATCCACGCTGGTAAATTTTTTCTCGGGACGTAGGTACTCAAGGAACTCCAATTTGATTAACTTGCCGTAGATATTCTCATTAAAGTTCAAAATGTGCGCTTCGGCAACAAACTTCTTCTGATTGCTTCTTTCAATTGTCGGGCGATATCCTAGATTAACTAGAGCAGCAACTCCTAGGGAATTTGTATGACCACCTATATATGCTTGACATAGATAGACACCTTTAACTGGCGGTATAAACTTCTGTAGATTTAGGTTAGCTGTAGGGAAACCTAATTTCTTACCCAGTCCTCTTCCTTGGATCACTTTGCCAGTTATAAAATATTTATAACCCAGTAGATCATTGGCGGCTTTTAAATCGCCATTCATCAATAATTGACGTATATTAGAACTACTAATTTTTGACTCATCATCGGGATATGCAGCTAAGGAGGCATAGGAAAATAATCCTGCCTGTTGTGCTTGTATAAGTTGTTGTTGTCCGCCTTTTCTACCAAAGGCGAAACGAAAATCCTCGCCAGTTATTACATGGGCTGCATTTAGTTGGTTTACTAAAAAGTCCTTTATGAATTCAGCTGGAGAAAGTTTTCTAAATTGCTGATTAAAATGGACTAACAGCATAATGTCAAGTTCATATTGCTGGAGCAAGCTAACCTTGCTCCTTAAGTTGCTGAGGTTTTCAGTTGATTCTTTTTTTGACAGGACCTGCCAGGGTAAGGGGCTAAAAGTACATAGCACGGACTTCAAGTTCAGTGATTTACTGTCAGCAATAAGTTTGCTAATTAGTTTTTGATGACCGCGATGCAAACCATCAAAATTACCAATGGCTACAGCACTAACTGCGGCTAACTTTAGCTGTGAGGAATGTCTAATTAACTTCAAAACCTGCTACTAAATCTTCACTTAATATTTATGTGCTTCCATCTGAGTCCACTTATAAGCAAAGATAGAACGTAGATTATCACTGCACTCGGGATGATAATGAGTAAGTTTATCAGACGCATGTTGGCTTGCATAGCTAACCAATCATCTCCACCTATTTGGATATGGGGAGCTAGATAGATTAAGAATATTACCAAAACAACTAGCGCAATAACTAATTTGCTGAGAAACTTCATTGCTGCTAAGTTGAATCTTATACTTTTATTTCTATAAAGAACTACCCCTAAGATGAGAGCATTAAAACTTGCACTTATAGAAGTTGCTAAAGCTAAACCAACATGCTGTAAAAACCATATAAGAGATAAACTACCTACTATACCAACTATCACCCCAGCCAAAGTGGCCTTAAGAGGGGTCTTAGTATCTTGTTTGGCAAAGAACACAGAAGATAAAACTTTAATGAGAATAAACCCCGGTAAACCGATGGCATAAGCACGCAGAGCTGAGGCAGAATTGATAATGTCGTTTTCTGTAAAGGATCCGTAAAGATAAATGCTTGCCAATAATGGCTTAGCCATTATGATGAGACCGATAGCGGCTGGTAGTGCAATTAGCAAGGCAACTCTCATAGCCCAATCAATAAAGTGATTAGTTGCTCTAGTGTTTGCAGTGTGGTGTAGACGAGAAAGTTTTGGCATCATTACTGTTGTAAGGGCTATGCCAAAGACGCCTAAGGGTAATTGTATGAGACGTTCTGAAAAAGATAGCCAAGCTATGCTACCAACCACTAAGAAAGAAGCCAGTAATAGATCTATTATCAAATTAATTTGGACTATAGAGCCACTTAGTAAAATAGGAGCCATGACTTTGAGTAGACGCTTTACAGAATGATGCAAAGTCCATTTAAATTTAGGGAGAATTAATAATCCACATTTGTATACTGCAGGGATTTGGATTGCCATTTGAATGCATCCAGCAAAAAGGACTCCCCAAGCAGCAGCCATGATTGGGGTTTGCCAATTCGGAGAGACGATTAAAATTGCATAAAGTAAAGAAATATTCAATATTATTGGAGTGGCAGCTGGCAGGGCAAATTTATTAACACTATTTTGTAGTGCCATAAAGTAAGCAGTCAAAGTAATAAGAAGTAAATAAGAAAATGTTATTTGTAACATTGAAGAGGTTAGATTAAATTTAGCTAGATCATTTGCAAACCCAGCAGCAAATACAAGAGTCAGGTAGTCAGAGAAAATAATTCCCAGAGCACAGAAGATGCCAAGCAATAGAATCATAAATCCGAGAGTATGGGATAAAAAATCTTTAAGTGCTTGCTTGTCTCCTTTACTTTGAAACTCTACAATCATAGGCAGGAGCGCCTGCACGAAGGCACCTTCGGCAAATATGCGTCTAAAAAAATTAGGGATTCTAAACGCAATTAAAAATGCATCCAATGCTCCACTCCCTCCAAATGTTGCGGCTAAAGCGATATCACGGAACAAACCAAAAATACGCGATAGAAAAGTGAAAGCCGAGATTATCAGTCCAGATATTAATGGACGTCTAGGTTTCTTGTCTTTAGATGCTTCTTGGTTTATTTTTGTGCTTGTCATTATTTTAGCGAGTGCTATTCTAATGGGAAGGTTTTATACTTGGTTAAGTGATTTATTTCTCCTGAACCAGCAAAACCATAAACCGACTATGGATATTCCCCACACAGGCATATCTCCAATATATTGATATGGAGTATGTCCTTCACGCAGCACAACATTGTGTTTTAGAGTATCATATTTAAATTGAGGTATGCGGGCTATTATAGAACCTCTATCATCAACAATGGCAGTAACACCATTATTGCTGGCACGTATTAAATATTGCTGATTCTCTAGAGCACGCATCCTAGCTGCATGCATGTGCTGGTGAGGACCCAATGAATTGCCGAACCAAGCATCATTGCTAATACTAATAAGTAAATTGCTGTTCTTTGCCAATTTGGCAATATACGAACCATGAACCACCTCATAACAAATAGAAGGAGCTATTGTAAAATCATTCAATGTAAATACTGCTGGTTTGTCTCCCGATCTAGTTATAAATACTGACATATCAATATTAGCAAAAAGACTGGGTAGGTATTTGCTCATAGATGCAAAGGGCATAAACTCGCCGAAAGGCACGAGAATATTCTTGTCATATACGCTCTTAATTTGAGAGTATTCTCCAGCAACAAAAATGCTGTTTAATACTCCGTTGTTTGGTTCATTCCGCAATCCGCCATAAACCAATCGCACTCCATTTTGTTTTAGTCGTTCGTTTATTTCATTATGGACCTGACTTCCTCTGGGATAAACATAAGGCGTTGCGGCTTCTGGCCAAACAACTAACTCACTGTCCAAGTTTAAGTAAGTAGCTGCTCTGTATATTCCAATAATATCATCGGCAAAATTAGGATCCCATTTACGTTCTTGAGGAATATTACCTTGAACTACTGTCACTTTAAGTTGTCTTATTTCATTAGTCCAGTTGTATTGCATTAGCTTCGAACCTATAGCCCAAGGAAGTATGGCTATTAATAGTAGACCTAATAGTTGATATTGATGACGGCGAACATAGATAGAGGGTAGTAATTTTATAGCATGATAAGCACAAGCAGAAGTAACGCAGGCCAAGAAACCGACTAGGAAACTACCTCCTATAGGTGCCCAAGGGGCTAGATAGGTGTCAATCATAGAGTCCCCTAAAAGTAGCCAAGGGAAGCCAACATACAACTTGCTACGTATTAATTCTAATAATGTCCAGAGAAGGCTAAAGCTCAGTATTCTCATTAAGGATGATGAGTAAAATAAATGAAAGATGCTCTTTTTACTAAAGTTTAAACGACAATAGATGTAGCCATGGATGGCATAAAAAAGTGCCAGAGTGATACAGAAAAGTGCAGTTACGAGCACTGCTTGTTCATTAGTGGCTGAGCTATAAGTGTTGATGCTAGTATAGATCCAAGATACGCCAACTCCCATCATACCTAAACCAAAGAATAAACCTATGAGCATGCCCTCCCAAGGATGCCTTTCGTTTAACATATATGCCAGTAAGTATAGTGAGATTAGAGGTGCAAACCACAGATTGAAAGGAGCAAATCCAGCAACATAGAGTGCACCGCTGAGCAGAGATACTGTTATGGTTAAATAGATCATTTATTTACTGTCACTACTAAATCTTCTATTTTTCTTTTATTCCTTTTGGCTACTTCTATTTCCATATTGCCTATAGTTATCTTGTCTCCTTTAGCCGGCATACGTTGTAGTTTACTAATTAATACTCCGCCAATGCTATCCACATCTTCCAAGTCAATATTTATAGAAAAGTAGTCGTTGAACTCTTCTAAGTCAGTATCGGCTTTTACTCTATACATATTTTTAGAGAAAGGTATTTTGGCAATTTGCAATCCCTTGCTTTTAAGGTTATCATGCTCATCTTCTATTTCTCCAACAATTTCTTCCAACACATCCTCAATGGTTACCAGCCCAACCGTGAGCCCAAACTCATCCTTCACTATTGCCATATGTAGTTTCTTGCGGCGGAACTCTTCCAGAAGTACATCCAATCTTTTGCTTTCTGGGATATAGATGGTCTTGCGAATAACTTTTGATAATTCAAACTCTCCATTGAACTTATTGACATATCTGAGCAGGTCTTTAGCCATTAATATACCAATGAAGTCGCCTTCTTCGTTCATAACTGGAAAGCGTGAATGTGCTGATTTGATCAGGTGAGGTAAGAACTCTTCTATTTTTTGTTTCTCTTGAACAAATGTTATCTTAGCGCGAGGTACCATTATCTCCCTGACTGGCATGCCTGATATCTTTATCCCTCCTTCAATGATACGTAACTCATCATCATCAATCACCCCGTTTTTAGCTGCTCGCCGAAGAATTACTAGCAGTTGCTGTTTATGCTTGATGTAGGAAAATATCTTCTCAAGTAATTTAAAAGTAATACTATTAATCTTAAGCCGTGGCTCGGGAGGGTGATTTTTCATTTCCTTAGTTATTTAGTTATTTAGCTATTTAGTTGCTTAGTTGTGCAAAGCAGGGAGTCCGCATTCCTGCATTATAGTATTCTCTAATTCTTCCATTTCCTTTCCGTGTTCCCATCCAGATAGATGGAGCAATGAATGAATGAACAAATGCCCCCAGTGAATTTTAGGGTCAATATGCATTTCACTTGCTTCATTATATATGTGTCTGCCGCACATGACAATATCACCTATATAAGCTAATCCCAGTTCGTCTGACATATCACATGGGAAACTTAACACAGATACCAAGTCGGCATTGTGTTTGTTTTTAGCCGCAATCTGCTTCATTTCTTTTTCTTCCACTATGCGTAAGTATACTTCAAATGATTTTCTGGAGTTTAGTTTGGCTTGGTGTTGTGGGTGGTTGGTTAGATTGACTAAGCTAGTTGTTAGCCAACTCTTAAACAAACTTTTATGGGGTCTATATTCCCACGGGTTTTCACTGTTGTGTGTGTCCTCCTTACCGAATATATTAACTAATCTTTGTCTATGAGAAAGATGCTTTTTATGAGTTGGTTTATCTAGGGTGAGTTTAACTTTTGGCTTTATCATATGCTTCAATAATATCTGTTACTATTGGATGACGCACCACGTCTTTGGTTGTCAATCTACTAATTCCAATCCCCTCAATCCCCTGCAGTATATCAATGGCGTGAGCCATACCCGAAGGCACCTTGCTTGGTAGATCCACTTGCGTTAGATCACCAGTAATAACCGCCTGTGAGTTATAGCCGAGTCGTGTTAAGAACATTTTCATTTGTTCTCTTGAAGTATTCTGTCCTTCATCTAATATGACTATACAGTTGCTTAGTGTACGTCCACGCATATATGCCAATGCACTAATTTCTATAGTGTTATTCTTGATGAGATCACTGGTTGTATCAACTCCCAAGGTACTATATAAAGCATCATAGAGGGGTTGTAAATAAGGATTTATTTTCTCTATTAAAGTTCCCGGCAAGAATCCCAAGGTCTCGCCGGCTTCCACAGCGGGTCTTGCCAAACAAATCCGTTCAACTTGTTTTTGCTTTAATATATGAACAGCATAGGCAACTGCCAAAAATGTTTTGCCAGTTCCTGCTGGACCTACAGCAAACTGGACATTATTATGTTCCATTGCAGCAAGATATTCTCTTTGGTTTTTACCCTTCGTTTGAATAATTTGCTGGGGTGTTATTAATTGTGAGTTGTTGTTTTTCTTTGATACAGGTTGTTTTTCTTGCATTATGTCCTCCAATGAACTAGTTTGAAGTTTGAGATGAATATCTTCCAAGCTTAAAGAGTTCTTGCCAAGAGTTTCTTCATAAAGATTAAGAATAACCTTCTTGGCACTTTCTGGTTGCTGTCCTTGTCCTGATATCTGAAACATATGCCCCTTATGGTGAATATCAACATTCAGTCGTTTAGCGAGGTGTCTAATGTTTTCATTATTAGAACCGCAAAGAATTGCAATTCTCTCAATATCAACTGGTTGTAGATGAACCTTGCACTCTGTGGCATCCAGCTCTTGCTTTTTACTCAATAGGTTTTTGGTTTGTAGGTATTAGCCACTAGGTTAAGGGCTTATTATAATAGTTTGTCAATAAATTATTTGTAATCGTGCGAATAGTATAACATATTTTCTTATTAGCAAGATAATACTAGGGCTCTTTAAATAAATTAGGCAATTCTTATAGTTAATTCCATTAATTATAAATTATCGGGAATGTCCTATAATCTATGCTATAATGGGTTTTCTATTGAGTTTATATATAAGAATAGAAAGATATAGAAATATCAAATAATTTATGCACAGTAAATCAGTTATTACATATAGTACTGTCCGAAAGACATGGTCTGCCAGCTTAAGCAAAGTTGCTGTTGGTCTGTCTTTAGTTTTGTTATCAGTTATGTTATTGAGTATGTTAGGGAGTTTTTTCTTGTCGGGGTATTTAATAGATCAGCGTTCTATGATGTTGGTCAATCATAAAGAAGTTACCTGGAGCTATCAGGATGCACTAAGGGTTAACTCTCATTTGAAATCTAATATATATGAGCTATCGCAAGAAATTGATATCAAAGATTCCTTGTTGGAGAACTCTGAAGTAGTGTCTTATATACTGAAGCAGGATAAGGCAAATGATATTTTCACAAAACAACTGGTTAACTATGAGCCCCTAATGCCTTCTGTCAAAGACAAAATGGAAGAAATATTTGATGATGTTTCCCAGCGACTTTTAGTTTTATATCATTTACCTAGTGGTAAGCCCTTGGTTGATGCAACATACTTTAGTAGCGCTTTTGGTCCTAGACGTCATCCTATTACTAACAGATTTCAAACTCACCATGGAGTAGACATCCCATTGCGTATAGGAGACAAAGTAATAACTACATCAGATGGAACTATTTCATTTGTTGGACGCAAGGTGGGTTATGGTGTAACAGTGATAGTCGATCATAGGTTTGGGTTTTC
>JAAOII010000156.1 GCA_015163845.1 Candidatus Portiera sp. | reverse complement strand
CTTGCTGATAATCTTAGCTGTCGGATCCTGTGCTACTATCAGCCCTAAACTGTCTTCTTTCAGAAGTCAAGATGCAGAAATTTCCCTATCAGTAACTTCCGAGGACCGACAAAAAGAACGTATTATACGCAATCAAATAATCTCCTTGGGAGACAAAACCTCTCTAAGAGCTCAGGTCAAAGTACATAACAACCAAGCAATCTTGGTTGGCGAGGTATTGAATAAAGCAACCAAAGAGAGTTTAGAAGTTAGTGCTATACGTAATGCAAAAGTTGACAAAGTATTTAACCTCATAGATGTATCCAACCCCTTGCCCGAATATAAAGGATTTACTGACCTTTTGCTCAAGACCAAAGTTGCTTTCGCCATGGCAGGAGTTAAAGAACTAGATACAACTAGAGTAGAAACAGTCGTGGACCGCCAAAGGATTTTCTTGATGGGTGTAGTAACTGAAGATGAAGCCAGTATCATGGTAGAACGACTACGCCGGATCTCTGGAGTAAAAGAAATAGTAGTAGTATTCAAATATATTTGATTATGAAACCAGTAAAAACCACAGCATTAATAATCTTGGATGGTTGGGGACAAGGCAAAGATTACCCTGGCAATGCCATACAACTTGCTACAACTCCAAATTGGGATAAGCTAGTCAAAGAAAGACCCATGCGGCAACTAGTTGCTAGTGGAGAATTAGTTGGTTTGCCAGCAGGTCAAATGGGCAATTCAGAAGTCGGGCATACGATTTTAGGTGCTGGACGCATAATCTATCAAACACTCTTGCGTATAAATAGGTCCCTTGAAGATAACTCATTAGCTAGCAATAAAGAGTTAAATAACTTCTTAGCAAATTACAAAGCTATACAAAAGAATATGCAAAATGCCCAAGCTGCCGCAGACGCAGAATCGCCTTGCTTACATCTCATGGGATTGTTATCCGATGGTGGTGTTCATAGTCATCAAGAACATCTAGTTGCTATTTTAGAAATCGCAAAGAATCAAGGCCTAGATAAAATAATGTTGCATTTGTTTATGGATGGCCGTGACACCTCACCTAAATCTGCGGTCTCTTATGTGAAGTATTTAGAGGAGCAGATTGAACGACTGGGTGCTGGACAAATAGTGACCGTCAGCGGAAGATATTATGCTATGGATCGAGATAAACGCTGGGAAAGAACCTCCAGAGTTTATAACTTGCTAACCAGCAAAGATACTCCCGATGCACAGGTCCCAGTAGTTGCAGATATATGCGAGCATTTAGAATTCAATTATGACCAGGAAGTTTATGATGAGTTCATCCCGCCTTTCATAACCACGGATGGAGCACAAGCAATAAAGGAAAGAGGTCGTCTAATTCGCGAGAATGATTTTGTCATAAGTGTAAATTTTCGCGCAGATAGAATGCGGCAACTTACAGCCGCCTTGGCAGCTAAAGAGTTTACAGAATTCAACAGACCTTTTGTCCTACCGCAATCATCCTTGCTGACTATGACTAAGTATGACTCTGCCTTGCCCTTGCCGCATATCTTTGATAAAGAAGACCTAGATAACTTATTGGGTGAACTCATTGCCGCACAAGGAATGAAGCAACTAAGATTGGCAGAAACAGAAAAGTTTGCCCATGTTACTTATTTCTTCAACGGCGGTAGAGACGAGGCCTTCCGTAACGAAGAAAGACGGTTAATCCCATCACTAAAAGTAGCAACTTATGATCTAGCGCCACAGATGTGCGCACCTGAAATCACAGATGAACTGGTTGCCGCTATTGCCAGTGAACAATATGATTTCATCCTTTGCAACTATGCCAATGGTGACATGGTAGGACATAGCGGTAATTTAGATGCCGCCATCCAAACAGTTGAAGTCATAGATGCCAACCTGCAAAGAGTGTTAGCCGCACTTGATTCTGCATCTGCTCAAGCACTAATAACTGCTGACCATGGCAATTGCGAAGAAATGCTGACTGTGGATTCCCTCAAACCACATACTGCCCATACCTTGAACCCAGTGCCTCTTATCTATTATGGTCCTCATAATGTTGAGTTTGATAAAGGGGCTGGTGGCTTGGCTGACATAGCTCCCACTTTAGTTGATCTAATGGGACTTGAGGTACCACAAGAGATGAGTGGCAGAGGGCTATTAAAAATTAACCCTATATGAAGTCCGCTAGTGTAAGAGTCATGGCAAGAAAAAATAAACAAGCACCTAAAGTGAGTCCGGCTAATGATCACGATGATGTAATTGGACCTATTCGCGTGTTCAATGCCAGTGTTGAATTAAATGATTCAGACCTAGGTAACGAGGAAGGCAACAATTCTTATAAATTAGATGAAGTAGATAAAGCTCCTCTGATAGCAGAAGCTTCGCAACCAAGGAAATGGTGGCAAAAGTTATTGCTCCCTCTAAGCTTACTAGCGACAATAACAGCTATTTCATGGTATCTATGGTCAAACATATTACCACCCACATTATTTTCCATAGCCCCCAAAAATAATACCAGTGGAACTGAGGCAACTTTGACTATAGATTTATCTCAAGTGTCAAATGGAAAACGGCAACAACTTATTAAACTTGAGCAAGAAATTACTCTATTAAGAGAGAAACGTAAAAAATTATTGCAACAAGAGGCGCGCCTTAAACGCGAAGTTGAGTATCTACAAAAACAAATAGAATCCACAAACCCCAGAAACAACTACGGCATCTAAAAGCAACTTAAACACTTATAGGACATTTTAGAGATTGTTTGTAGTGCTGTTAGTTAACTTAAGAAATCATTTGCCGCCGCCTGAAGTGTTTTTT
>JAAOII010000012.1 GCA_015163845.1 Candidatus Portiera sp. | reverse complement strand
TCAGATTCCTCACAGACTATAATAGGAGATGTGAATAGCACCATCATTTCAGGAATATAGTCGCAGAAAGTGATTTATCTTTTGGAAACTCTGTTCAGATTCCTCACAGACTATAATAGGAGATGTGAATAACTTTACTCAGCCGATTGTTGTGAGATGGGCTGGGGACTGGTCGGGATTTGTTGGTAAGTTGTTTAAAGTATTCTGTAAGAGTTTGTTCATACAATAAATTGGTTAATTATTTGTACTTTGCTATAATATAAATTACAAATGTGGAAGCATATAAACATCAGCGACATTAGAAATAGTTTATTTATTTCGAGAGGAGCAAAAACATATCAGCTTTTTAAAATACATTAATTATGAATCATTTACCACAAAGAAAAATCAACGGCGGCAATGACGAGTATTTTACTAAACCTAGCGTGGCAGAGAAATGCGTTAACTCTCTTTTCGCCAAACTTGATCCCGCTCTTGAAAGTATATTCATAGAACCTTCGGCAGGTAATGGTGTTTTTTCAAAAATCATAATGGGGCACGACAAAAAAATAATTTCTTATGACATAGAACCCCAGCATAAAAGTATTATTAAGAAGGACTTCTTAAATATAAATTTCAACAAGAATAACATAAAAGATGCTATCTTTATAGGAAACCCTCCTTTTGGTACTTGCAGTAACTTAGCAATTAAGTTTTTTAATAAATCAAGTGAGGCAGCCAGTCATATTGGATTTATATTGCCGAAAACATTTAGAAAGCATAGCATTCAAATGAAAATAAATCATTATTTCCACCTGATTCATGATGAGGATTTACCGAAGAATAGTTTTTTAGTTAATGGTGTCGAGCATGATGTCCCAACAGTTTTCCAGATTTGGGAAAAGCAAAAAAATAAACGAGAGCCCTTGCGGATACCTAATGATTATATAACTTGGACAAAGAAATCAGATGCTGACTTTGCCATCCGTAGAGTTGGAGGCAATGCTGGAACTATCTACACCGATAACTTTTTGAATTTTAGTGATAGCTCTAATTATTTTTGCGTAGAGAAGTGCGGTGGGGTTATTGAAAAACTCAAGCAAGCAGATTTTAGAAGCATAGTTAATAATACTGCCGGGGTGAGATCATTAAGCAAACTAGAGATACTTAATTTCTTACATAGTCAATGTTAAAGCCAGAACTACCAATTACCAAACCAACAGGAAATGTCCGAGTTAAAACAAGAACTAGCCCTTTGGACTATGGTATACCTGTAACTACAGCGGCAAGTAATCCTAATGCATCGGCATTGAGCACAGAACATTATTTAGAATGGATGATCGCTTACTATGCCGCAGAGAAATATCAAAGCGAAAGCCGCATAGAGTTCACTAGAGACGGTAAAAGTAAATACTTCTGCGAATTAAGTGACTACTTATATCAAGGATTCATAGAGAAAACTATCAGCAAAAAAGAGATCACTGAACTATTGGAAGAAGTGCGTAGGGTTAAAGAAGAAAATAATTTCATAGAAACTGAACACGATATAGACAGGGAAAAAGATGAACCAATAAAGTTTGGCGAACTTGATTTACTCCTATACAAAGAACAGCATCCTTTACTCTTATATATAGACGATGACAATAGGTTTTCTATAGAGGTTAAGATTAATCATAAACAGCGAGCTGTCGGTTTGCAAGCAATGGTTTTTGTTTGCATTCCATTAAGTTCCTTTGAAAATAGCAAAGATTTTATTGGCAGAAAGGCAACAACCAATGAACACATAACTTTAGACACCTCCAAAATAAATTTTATTATTCCAGCTTTAAAAATATTTTCTAGAGCATCTCTAAGTCATAATCTAGATATAGAGGCGATTCTACTTAAGATTATAGAAGACCGATAATATCTTTTAGCCGCGGGGGTGAAAACCAGCCAATAGAGATATAACTTTCCAATAGAGATATAACTTTCCAATAGAGATATAACTTTACTCAGCCGATTGTTGTGAGATGGGCTGGGCTGGGATCTGGTCGGGGGTCTGATTGGGGGTCTGATTGTAGTTCGCTGGTAAGTTGTTTAAAGTATTCTGTAAGAGTTTGAGTAGGTTTCCCACAGTCAATAATTGCTCCTCACCTGTTGCTTCGCTAGAACGAAAGTGCAAGCTTGCCGACTGAATTACATAGTCGGCAGGATATTTCTTAGCAATTTCCGTACATGCCTGCAAGGTTTTTTGATGCTGTGCATCTATCACAGCATAGCCACGACTACGAGATATCTTAAGCGACTTTATTCCCATATCCTGTGCATCAAACTTCATCCTATAAAATTCAAAAAGATTGGTGGCATATAGGGGTAATGATCCATATCTATCAAGCATTTGTTTTTTGATATTCTCCACTGCTTCCCGATTACCAGTTGCCAGTTGCTTATATATTCTCACTCTCTCCATTAGGTCTTCAATATAATCATCTGGAATGAAAGC
>JAAOII010000155.1 GCA_015163845.1 Candidatus Portiera sp. | reverse complement strand
TAAAATGCAACCACAAAAAATAATATTACATAAGAAGTCAGCTAATTTGGAGGTTATTTATGCTGACAATGAGTTTACTTTAGCAGCAGGATATTTGAGAATGAAGTCGCCATCAGCAGATAATAAAGATAAAACTAATATATATCATCCTAAGGTCGCCATAGAGCAAGTAACTTCTGTGGGTAACTACGCCATGCAAATTCAATTTAGTGATGGACATAATACTGGCATATATTCTTGGGATTATGTCCGCTTACTTTGCATAACTCAAAAGAGCGAAATGGCAAAAATTAAAACTACACAAAAGCAAGATACCCAGATATTGAGAGTCCAGCCAGCACCAAATAAAAAGTGATATGCCTCTATATGTAGTTGCAACTCCGATTGGCAATATAGAGGACTTGAGCCCGAGGGCTCTGCAGACATTAAAGGACTCGCAATTAATTTTAGCGGAGGATACTCGCAAAATCCGTGACCTAGTTGCGGTATATGGCTTAGCCAATCAAATTGAACGTAAAAGTCAAAGATGTGATAGCCGAGCTGAACAACAATTATGCAAGGATCCTAAATTCATTGAGCAACTCAAAAGTAATATACAAATAGCTCTGGTTAGTGATGCAGGAAGCCCAGCCATTTCTGATCCTGGTGCATCTATAGTAGCTCTTGCATATCGTGAGGGTGTTCAAGTTATTCCTGTCCCTGGTCCCAGTGCCGTCACCACTGCTCTAAGTATTAGTGGCTTCAGTGATACACAATTTATTTTTGCTGGCTATTTTCCCAGAACCAGCAATGAAAGATGCAAAATAATTCAACAATATAAAACTGCAAAGAGTAGTATCGTTTTCTATGAGACGGCTCAACGCATTGATGACAGTTTAAAGGAACTATGCGAGTTATGGGGTGCTGAACGTCAAGCATTACTAGCAAGGGAACTTACTAAGCAATATGAGTCATTGTATAGAGGGACCCTGCCTGAGATTAAACAACAACTAGTAGAAGGAGTTAGTGAATGCAAAGGAGAGATGGTTTTAGTCCTTGAAGGGGTTAAAGGGGCTAAAGGCGTCAAAGGCGTCAAAGAATGGGGGAGTGAATCGGCAATTCAATCTTTAGGGGCAACCTTATACCCGGATGCTAACCAAGAACAGCTAAGCGAAGAAGATAAGTTTATGCTAAAATTGTTACTGGAACACTTGCCATCTAAAACAGGTGCTGCTATAGCAGCAAAAATAACTTCTAAGAAAAGAAAATTATTTTATGAGCAAGCAATAAAAATAACTCAATCTAAAAAAGAAAGTTAAATAATCAGAAGGATTTAAAATAATGAATAAGGGAAAAATTAAATGTGCGGTAATTGGCGTAGGTTATCTAGGAAAATTTCATGCACAAAAATATGCATCTATGGAAGATGTTGAGTTAGTTGGAATATCCGACACCAATGAAGAGACCGGGCAACAGCAAGCACAGGAACTTGGGTGTTTATACTATAACGACTACAATGAATTAGTAGATAAATGTGATATGGTTAGTGTTGTTGTCCCTTCATTCAAACATTATGAAGTTGGCATGGCATTCCTTAAAAATGGCGTGCATTGTTTAATTGAGAAACCATTTGCTACCACACTAGACCAAGCACAAGAATTACAAAAAGTCGCACAAGAAAAATCTCTTATGCTGAGTATTGGACATCTTGAGAGATTTAACCCAGTATTTCAAAAGATGCAAGAACTTTGCCCTAATCCTCAATATATCACCAGTGAACGACTCACTAAAGTGACAAATCGTTCGCTTGATATAAATGTGGTGCTGGATCTTATGATCCATGACTTGGATTTGATATTGCAATTGGTTAAAAGCCCTATCCAAGATATCAATTGTCTTGGCGTTCCAATAATTTCTAACTATACAGATGTGGCTAATTCTTACATACGCTTTGAAAATGGATCTGTTGCGAATATTAGTGTCAGTCGAATTAGTCATAATCATTCACGCAAGATGCGGATATTTGAAAAAGATACTTATTTTTCTGCCGACCTGCAAAACAAATCCTATTCGTTTGGCAGGAGTTTGGGAAAAGGGAAAATAGACGAGAAGCTTGGTGACTTTTCTCAAGATAATGTGGATGCCTTGCTAATGGAAATCCGCAATTGTGTGGATGCAATAAAGCATAATAAATCACCCTTGATCACAGCCGACTCAGCAATCAAAACTCTGGAAGTTGCTCTACAAATAAGTAGCCAACTGCAAGATAACTTCGATCACTAAACGCAATAAATCATTAATTGGGATATAAAGTTATACAACTAATCCCTTAAACCTATTATAGGTTATCTCAAGTATTATTTCTATTATTCAGGGCAGTTAGCTCGAAATGAGCGGCTAATAGGGGCCGTATTTCCTCGCCAGCATTATAAAAACACTCAAGAAGCATTTCATAAGTTCCTTCACCGCTCAGAAAATCCCAAAAATCCTTGCCTGAGATGAAATATTTGTTCCTAATAGGCCGTTCCGCGATCCTTTTCTACTCTATTGAGTACTGGTCTCTTGTATGATTT